>JAIRYX010000282.1 GCA_031267635.1 Planctomycetaceae bacterium | reverse complement strand
CAACTTACTGTTGATGAATACAACGCACTCAAAGCATCCGGCAAAACGCCTTCTGGCGCGATGAATCAAGAAACTCATCTTATTCCTGAAAAATACAGTCAAGCGAAAACTTCAGGATTGGAACCGGTAACAGTGGAACAGCATGGAAAAAATGTTTTCAATTTTAATCTGGAGAGTAAATAGATTTGTAGCGACTTCTCACAACTTATTGTAACCGTGAATGCACGAATTTTTACGAATGTTTTTGTAAACCAAATAGTATTTCAAGTTTGTGAATATTTATGTATTTGTGACTAAAATAAGTCGTGAAAGGTTTGCAGTAATTGATGAATTACAAGGATTCTATTGAACCTTCATAATAGTTTCTTTGTAAACTCGGTATTTCATTAGACCTTGCCTTGAAATAAAATGCCCATGAATACCCAATAACCGGTTGTATTTTAGGAAATGTCTAAAAACTTCCAATTAGGAGTGATGTTAGTACTGTGCATCTTTAGTGGCAGGGAATGTTTATCATTTGTACCTTTATGCCTTTATTTTTACGTTTGGGAATGAAAAACGAATTTTAAAATGTGAGGAGTGTTATGATAAAATAATCACAAAATTTCTAAAATTCATTGTTTCTTGAAGAAATCTTGTTATAATTAAACTTATGCGCAATTTCTGACTAACCTTGCTGTGGGTAGCGTCGCACACATGCGAACCCGCATAAAATCAAGGGTTGACGCTGGCTCGAAAGGGTTTTCGGAAGTTGTCTCATGTTTCATATTGTGCGTTTTTGAAAATTTAGAGGAGCTTTAATGATGAGAAAAATGGTGTTTCCGGTCGGTTGCTTGCTGATCGCTGGTTTGTTGTTGAATGATATTACTACGGCGCAAACTGCTCAACTGCGTACTGTTAAAGTAATTGTTACGCCTTCCAGCGAAGCAAAATCTTATGACGGATTCCTTGCGATGGACGGCAATGCGAAAACGTTTTGGCACACGGAATTTTCCAACGGAAACAATCCGAAACCGCCGCATGATTTTCTGGTCGATTTGACGGCGGAATTTGAAATTCGCGGATTTACGATTTTGCCGCGTCAAGATGGGCAATGGAATGGAACAATTGGCAAATATGAAGTTTATTTCGGCGACGACCTTAAAAATCTGCCGCAAGTTTTTCAAGGCGAATTGCAGAAAACGCACGAATTGCAAAAAATTCTTTTCGACACCCCGAAAAAAGGACGTTATTTCAAAATCCGCGAGTTGTCCGAAGTCAATGGTGCGTCTTGGGCGGCAATCGCTGAACTCGAATTGATTTGCGACGGCACGCGGTTTCTCGCTAAACCGCTTACGTCAATGGAAATTTTGAGCGAAGCGTTCGGCAGTCGGTTCAATCCTGACGACGAACTTGTGAAGCAATATGCTTTTTTGTTAAACAATTTGGCGGAGCGTTCGCGTTTTGAAAAAATCGCCAATGAAGTTTACCAACGCGATTCGACGATTTTGCTCGAAGACCGCGATCCGGCGGATATTGTTTTGCGGCGGACTGCGGCATTGCTCGACGATTTGCGTCAAACGCCGGATATTCCAAATCTTTCGGAACGCGAAACGGAATTAAAACAACTCGCCGAAGAAGTAAAAGCTATTGATACAAGCGACGTTCCCAAACGTTATGCCGTTTATGAAAAAATCTGTAAACTTCGCCGACAAATCGCGTTTACGAATCCGCTTTTGAATTTCAATGAAATTCTGTTCGTCAAACGTCATCGCGCAACTTTCAATCACATGTGCGACCAATATTACGGCGTGAACTCTGTGTCGGGCGGCGGCGTTTTTATCATGTCGGAACCGTTCAGCAATGTACCGAAAATACGGAATCTACTGGAACATTCGACGATTGAAAATGGACGATTGAAAGGAAAGAAACTCGAAAACGGAGCGTTTGTTACGCCTGACCTTTCTTTCGACGGAAAGAATATCGCGTTTGCGTTTGTCGAATGTAACGGCGATAAAAAGCAGCGTCTTCATACCGACGTCTCCAAAGGACATTGGAACGTTGGCGACGCTCATCATATTTTCACGGTCAATATTGACGGCTCGAATTTGCGGCAGTTGACCGACGGCACGTGGAACGATTTCGATCCGTGCTGGCTACCGAACGGACGCATAGCGTTTATCACGGAACGGCGCGGCGGTTATTTGCGTTGCGGTCGGGAATGTCCGAATTACACGCTGTTCGACATGAACGACGACGGTACAATGATGCGGTGTCTCAGCTATCACGAAACCAACGAATGGAATCCTTCGGTAACGCATGACGGACGAATTCTTTATACGCGATGGGATTACATTGACCGGCATGGTTGCACGGCGCATCATCCTTGGTGGATTACGCTTGACGGACGCGACACCCGCGCGGTTCATGGGAATTTTTCGCCGCGAAGCGAACGTGCCGATATGGAACTGGATTGCCGCGTTATTCCCAATTCGCCGTTGCAAATTGCGACCGCCGCACCACATCATGGTCAAGCGTACGGTTCGTTGATTTTGATTGATCCGCGAGTCGAAGACGACGACCGCATGGCTCCGGTCAAACGAATTACGCCGGACGTTGCGTTCCCGGAAAGTCAAGGCGGTTCGCAGACTTACGGTTCGCCGTATCCGCTTTCGGAAAAATATTATCTTGCCGTCGCGGATTTTTCGATATCAAATCAGCAAGGAGCCGAATGGCATAATTCCAAGTATTATCGCGGCGATTATGGGATTTATCTTATTGACGCATTCGGCAATAAAGAATTGATTTACCGTGACGCGGAAATCGGTTCACTTTCGCCGATTCCGGTGCAGTCGCGTCCAACTCCGTTGGTCCCCGCGACGATTGCGTCAAACATTACGGAACATCAGCCGTATGTCGATCCGAAACACGACGAAAATTTGACGGCGACTGTTTCCGTATTGAATATTTATGAAAGTTTGTTTCCTTGGCCCGAGAAGACGGAAATTAAAGCGATTCGCGTTTTACAAATGATTCCGATGTCGGTTCCATCAGGTGCACCGCCGCATGAAGTCGGATTGCGCGAACCGACCAGCGGCGATTCGGTGGTCATTCCGCGTTATGTACTTGGTACTGTTCCGGTGGAAACGGACGGAAGTGCGCATTTTACGGTACCGGCGCGTCGTGAGTTAGTGTTTCAAGCAATTGACCAAAACGGTTTAGCGATTCAATCAATGCGAAGCGCTGCATATTTTCAGGCAAATGAAAATATGGTCTGCAACGGTTGCCATGAACAAAAACGTAACACGCCGGTTACGTTGAGCAATATGCCGCTTGCGATGAAACGCGCGCCGTCGAAAATTGATCCGGTGAAACTTTCCGGCGTGAATCCGTTTAGTTATCCGCAGCTTGTTCAGCCGGTCTTGGACAAAAATTGCGTTACATGCCATGAAAAGAACGCGGATACGTCGCCAAACCTCGCCAAAGCTCCGATTCAGAATAAATGGTATGCGTCTTATAATAGCTTGATTAAAAACTACGCTTTTTACAGTTACGGCAATCCGCTACGGACTTATCCGGGAAAATTCGGCGCGAATGCCTCGAAACTGTATTCCCTCCTCAAAGAAGGACATTATGACGTAAAACTAACAGAAGAAGAAATGCGACGTATTACGCTGTGGCTCGACTGTTGTTCTATCTTTTACGGTGTTTACGAAAAAGAAGGCGGCGAAACGCAATTACTCGGCGGCGTTGCTTATCCGACGTTGGAATGAAATAAAAATAGGGTCGGATGCGCATTCTCTACTCATTGTACGTGAGTTTTCGGTTTTATGAATGGAGATCAAGCCGGGTTTTACGGTATAACGACGTCAGTGAAAATGAAATTTCAAGTGCAATGAGTATAGTACAAAGTCGCTTCAATCCCCTTTACACCAATAGTGTCGTTTGCGTTTTCCTTTTTCGGGTGAAAATTCCACTTCATGGGCTTCGCGTTTTGGTTGTACAATTCAATGTAGCGGTGGATTTTCACCTCAAGTGTCGCAATGGAATCGAAATCGCCACGCCATAAAATGCGGCGGTCATTCCGCTGAACCAAATTTCAATCCGGTTCAGCCACGAACAATGCTTCGGCGTGTACACGAACCAAATGCGATGCGTTTGATCCTCCCAAAAACGTTTTCGCGTCGCCATGGATTTTAACACGCCGCTCTTGATTCGCAATGTTCGGATTGAGCCGGTACGAGCTTTGATGCGGTTGCAAGTCGTGCGTCTTTTTAAAAAACTGCTTCCTTCACATTTGGGGGAAGGATTGATTTATAAAACACTGTAACTGTTCAGTCGCTCAAACCAAATAAATCCGCACTTGGTAACAATCTTAATGACGACGCCTCCATTGACTGGTTCTTCGAAAGATTTTACTATTGCAGCCCTTATTTATCAAGTTTCCCTTAGTAGCCAACATAGCCCCCAAACGCGCCCTGATGTTTTAGGTCATGGATTGTTATCAAACCAAATTAAACGAACAATAAGGGAATAAGGACGCATAGTTGGGGAGCAATTCGGGCTACTAAAGGAATTTCATAAATAAGGGCGGCAATAATAATATTTTCCGGCAAAATTGACTGTAGTTACCCAGTTGCCGTGCGGATTTCTACTTATCACATTTTAAAATTTGTTTCTCACAAAGCAACCAAGAACACCGAGTGGTTCTAAAACATAAATTCTTTGTTGCTCCGTTGCTTTGTGAGAAAACATCAATTGAAAGTAGTTTTAGTATCTTTGGCTGGGCGACTGAATAGTTACCTTTTATTCGAAGCACGTCGGGGCGACAACGTTGGAATATGTTGGGAGCTTACAATGTCGTGACGGGTGAGTTGGCGAGTGTGATGAACGATATACTCATTGCACTTGAGTTTTCGGTTTTATGAATGGAGATCAAACCGGATTTTACGGTATAACGGCGTCAGTGAAAACCGAATTTCCAAGTGTGAAAAGTATAGTTATATTACGGCGACGCAGGTTTGAAAACTGTCGGAACGTTATGCGGGACTTCCGATCTCGATTGTCTTGGACAACGCGAGGTACCAACAATGCAAAGCCGTGGAAGGATTGGCGAAGGAGTTGGGCATTCAACTGTTATTTCGTCCAAGTTACTCACCGAATTTGAATTTGATCGAACGGCTTTGGAAATTCGTGAAAAATATATTTTGCATACAAAATACAAAAAATCGCTACAAATACCAATATACTATCGTATTTTATAGTATTAAACAAACTTATAAACATTCAGCTATAATTATTCGGAAAGAAAATTTTTCGTGGTAAGCGTTCCATGAACCTCCCGGCAATGTAGTCGGAAACCGTCATAACGCCGTCGGAAAACAGAAGTTTTGAATCATATGCAAAAAACAGATAAAATCAACGCAATGACGATTGACGTTGAAGACTACTATCAAGTGGCGGCGTTTGAAAAAATGATTTCGCCAAATGAGTGGGCACAATGGGAATCCCGTACGGTTGCCAATACGCAAAAGATTTTGCAAATTCTTGACGCCCATAATGTGAAAGCGACATTTTTTATCTTGGGCTACGAAGCGGAACATCGACCAGAACTTGTGCGAGAAATCGCCGCCGCCGGGCATGAGATCGGCTCGCATGGTTATGGGCATCAACTGGCGTACAAACAGGCGGAAAATATATTTCGTGAAGACGTTCGGCGGGCGAGAATGTTATTGCAGGATTTGAGCGGACAGGAAGTTTTGTCGTACCGCGCGCCGAGTTTTTCTCTCGGCAGACAAGCGGTTTGGGGACATCGCGTTCTTGTTGAAGAAGGTTACAAATACGATTCCAGCATCTTTCCGATTCGGCACGATTTGTACGGCGACCCAAATGCGCCGATAGAAATTTATCCGATCAAGACGGAAGCGGGAACAATCTGGGAGTTTCCACCAACGACCGTTTCTGTTTTCGGAAAAAACATTCCGACCGGCGGTGGCGGCTACTTTCGGATATTTCCGTACTGGTGGACAAAAATGATGTTAAACCGCGTCAATCAAACGCGGCAATTTGTTTTTTATATTCACCCGTGGGAGTTTGATCCGGAACAGCCGCACATCCCAAACGCACCGCTCAAAAGCCGCTTCCGCCATTATACCAATTTGAAAAAAACATCGCCGCGTTTTCAAGCC
The DNA here is from genome assembly GCA_031267635.1 of Planctomycetaceae bacterium. Classification (GTDB taxonomy): domain Bacteria; phylum Planctomycetota; class Planctomycetia; order Pirellulales; family Thermoguttaceae; genus WRMR01. The sequence goes on along the minus strand of JAIRYX010000282.1, from coordinate 7,238 downwards.
CTGCTGAAATCGTTTCATTTTGCACCACTTCGTGAAGTGTTGAAAAATCGGTAATCTCTCAACGGTCATTCTTTATCAGCTCATGTTCCGCACGCTAATTTAAAAAGCCGCCAAAGCATTGTTCGTTGATTTTTTGTAACTGTTCAGTCGATCAAAGCACATAAATTCGTACCGGACAACTGGATAGTTACTGCCAATTTTATCGAGGATATCACCATTGCCGCCCTAATACTGCTTGCGCAGACATTTTTTGCGTACCTTTTCCTCTAGTCGTTTGTTTTGCAGCTTTTTTGTTTGAATCTATTGGCAAAAAACTGGTCTTGCCTGATTTTTACCTTTTTGTAATATAAGAAACTTCTAAAAACCCCAACCTTCAATAATTTTACCATTGAAAAACAAGGACTTGCCGACATTGAGAAGAGGTTTTTAGAACCTCCCTATACTCATTGCGATTGCAATTTCGGTTTTCATTAGCGTCGTTATACCGTCAAATCCGGCTTGATCTCCATTCATAAAACCGAGAGAACTCAAGTGCAATAAGTATAAATCCGCTTTGGGCGACTGAATAGTTACTAAAATTTTACGCAAAACTCCAATTGTTCCACGAAACGCCCCAAATCTGTTGTTGCGATGATTTCTGGAAATTGGAAAATTTCCTCAAAATTTTCGTTCTCTTTGCATTTTTCAATAAAATATTGTACAATGAACATTTCGTTCACGTAAAGGGTTGTGTTTCTGCCTTTTGCGTATTTCGACTCAAAGGAATTTTCCGGCAACATCATTTTTCCGCGAAGAAGCACGAAGGAAATAAAAATAGAACCTGTTCAAGTCAAACAAGTTAAAAATACCCTTCGTGAAATATTAGGAATTCTTCGTTTCTTCGCGATGAACAAAGAATGTTCCGAGCTTTCCTCAAATCCCATTTAAAAATAAGGAAAATAAGATGACAAAACTTTCTTCAACTTCTCGACGTGAGTTTCTCAAAACAAGCGCGGTTGTTGGTGCAGCGGCAGTGGCCGGATTGTCCACGCTTCGGCGGCAAGTTCATGCCGCCGAAACAACTCAACTGAAAGTCGGCTTGGTCGGCGCAGGCGGTCGTGGGCGCGGTGCGGCGGTTAATGCGCTGACCGCTGATCCGAACACGGTATTGTCCGCAGTCGGCGACGCATTTCCTGAAAATGCCGAAGGAGCGGTCAAACTTCTGAAATCTCAATTCGGCGACCGCGTTCAGGTTACGCCGGAAACGACATTCGACGGTCTCGAATGTTATAAAAAAGTGATTGAAGCGTCCGATGTTGTTTTGCTTTGCGAACCGCCGCATTTTCGCCCGATTTCATTTAAAGCGGCAATTGACGCAGGAAAACACGTTTTCGTGGAAAAGCCGGTTGCGGTTGACATTCCGGGAATTAAAAGCGTTTTAGAAACCGCCGCAAAAGCGAAAGAAAAGAATCTGAATGTCGTTTCCGGTCTTTGCTGGCGTTATCATCCCGGCGTGAAAGACGTCATGAGCCGCGTTCTCGACGGGCAAATCGGAAAGATCATTAACATCACGGAGACTTATCTGACAAGCCGTCTTTGGGCAAGGAATCGCAAAGAAGGAGATTCAGAAATTAAGTTTCAAGTCCGCAACTGGTACAATTACACATGGCTTTCGGGAGATTTTAACGCCGAACAGCATATTCACTCGCTGGACAAAGCGGTTTGGGCAAATCACGACAAAGCTCCACGTTCCGCAATTGGAGTCGGCGGACGTATGACACGTGTTGAACAACCGAAATATGGCGACATTTACGACTCGTTCGGCGTGATTTACGAATTGGAAGACGACGTGACATGCCATGCTTTCTGCCGCCAGATTAACAATTGCTACAACGACACCAACGATTATATTTATGGAACGAAAGGCAAAGCAACCGTTCTCAGTTGGAGCATTACCGGAGAAAACCCGTACAAAACCAACGGCAACGGCGACATGTACACATTAGAACATATCGAGTTGTTTAAGGCGATTCGTTCCGGCGGCGCGGCATACATCAACAACGGCGAATACATGGCAAACAGTACGCTAACAGCGATTATGGGACGTATGGCAACTTACGCCGGCAAAAAAATCACGCTCGAAGAAGCTCTAAAAGATGAAACCAAACTTTCGCCGACCGGTTACGCATGGGATTTCACGCCGCCAACCGTTCCCGACGACAAAGGACGTTACAAAATCGCATTGCCCGGAGTTCGCGGCGGATACGGTTATTACGGCGAACAGTTCTAATATTGTATCGGCAAGCAAAGCGTTCATGATTTATCCGCTCGCTGAGCCGACGTTAAAAATCATAAAATCAAGTAACTACCCAGTCGATCAAACCCAATCAGCCCGTACTTGGTAATTGAATAGTTACAAAATTAAATATTTTTAGCGTCGGTTAAGCGTGCTTCAACAAACAGGTCTCAAACTTATTTTTTCCTTCCATGAAAATTTCTCATAAAATTTGTTTCTTATTTTCCGCTACCGTAATTTTGGCGTACAGTTTTTCTACAGCGCTTTGTGAAGATTTGAAAAAATCGGAATCTTCAAATTCCGAAGACGCAAAACTATCGGATATTGCGGTCGTGTTGCCGGTTAAAACTTTTGACCTCATGAAAAATTCGGGAGCGATTGAGTTAAAAACCGGAAAGCAACTGTTTCACGGCAGTTTCTTTTCAACGCCTTCTGCCGATGGAACAGCGGACAAAGATAAAATGGTTGTCATTGTCGAAAACTCGCAAGATAATCAGGAAGCGTCGTTAAAATCCAAATTCGCTGAACTGTCGAAAGAGTTTGTTGTAATGCATACGCCTTCAGACGTTACGCCAAGTTTTCAATTCAAAGAACTCGGCAACAATACGATTGCGTTGTACGACAAAGATAAGCCGGTTTATCATTATGTTTATGATCTCGTCACCAACGAAAATGTACCGAAAAAAGAAGTGCGGCGGCGGACTCGCGGTTGTTATATGCACCCGATGTTCGGACTCAACGGCGAAGAGCTTACTGACGATTTTCCAAAAGATCATTATCATCATCACGGACTCTTTTGGGCGTGGCCTCATGTTCAAATTGGAAACGAGCATCATGATTTCTGGAACGAAACCACGGATTTAGAACAACGTTTCGTCAAATGGTTAGTCAAAGAAACCGGAGAATACGGAGCAACGCTTGCTGTGGAAAACGGCTGGTTTGTCGGCGAGAGAAAAGTGGCGATAGAGCGGGTTTGGTTTCGTTCTTTCGCGGCGCACGACGGTTCGCGGTCGCTTGACGTACAGATTTTCGTGATTCCGATAGGACAACCGATAACGCTTCGCGGTGCAGAGGGCAAAAGTTACGGTGGATTGGTCATTCGTCTCAAGCCGGAACTTCAACCGCCGGGAAATGACATGAATAAAACGATTTGCAAAATCACCGTTCCAAGCGGCGTTGCCAAAGACGATCTGCCGGAAACGCCGCTTGAATGGGTGGATATGGTTTCGAAATTCGGCGGTCGAGAAACGATCAGTGGTGCGGCGGTTTTTGTTCCTCCATCGCATCCTGATTTCCCGCCGACATGGCTTGTACGGCATTACGGACCGTTGTGTGTCGGGTGGCCCGGTGTGAAAAACCGAACATTTGAAGCGGATCAATCATTTTCTATCGGTTATCGCGTTTGGATTCACGAAAAAGACTTCAACCGCGACCAACTCGTCGGAATTTACGACGCCTATAAAAAAACGTTGGAAATCCAAAACGAATATCAGGAATCAAAAAAGTGAGTCCTCAAAAGGAACATGAGAGAGGACAATTGGAACTTGGGGAGGGGCTGGAACAGAGTGAAGCTTCAAAAAAAGCCCCCTCAAATAAAAACAAATTGATCAAAAAACTGCTGATTATTTCGTTTTTTGGGGGACAATATTTGAAAACGCAATAAACACTATGGTATCAGTTGCCTAAAGCCCAATCAATCCGTACTAGTCAATACTAGGGTAGGGAGTTACAGTCAATTTTACCAATATTATTGTTGCCCAGTGCGGATTTATTGGGCTTGGGCAACTGAATAGTTACGAAAGATTTATGAGGGAAATTTCCGCGTTTTCCATTGTTACGTCTCTATTATGACGATGGATTAGCAGAAATAAAAACACGACCGTTTAAAGAACGGTCGTGTTAGCAATAATCAACCCAAACATGAGAATTTGTTTTTGTTGTTTACGGCGTCAATTTCTTTTCAACGTGATCGATAGGAATCACCACGATTTCCTCGCGGACGAAATCCGCCGCCGCCGTTACCACCACCTTGACGCGGTGCTGCGGGATGGGCTTCATTCACCTTGATTGTGCGTGAATCAAGTTCTTTACCGTCGAGTGCGCTGATTGCGGCATTTGCTTCCGCGTTGTCCGGCATTTCGACAAAACCAAAACCTTTCGACTGACCAGTTGCGCGATCGGTAACAACATCACTTGCGCTGACTGTGCCAAATTCTTCAAAAGCGTCACGAAGTCCGTCTTTTGTGGTACGATAGTTGAGATTACCTACGTAAATTCTCATTGCATCAAAACTTTCAATCCGTCATAAGTTCAACAAAACAAGAAACAACAACCTTCTGACGGTGAAAGACGGCTTCTTTCGTGCAGTTTCTAAAGGATGCACTTTACCTTATAAGATTTTGTGATTTGATTTGGAGGGAAACAAAAAATACAGGGATTTTGGAAATGGAGGCGGCGGGAATTGAACCCGCGTCCCGCGACAGATCCGAACAAGCATCTACGTGTGTATCCGATGTTTTGTGTTTTAAACCGATCCGCCTCGCAACGGCACGATGCTTCACAGTCGATCCAGCAACATTTTTTAACTTTTGGCGTGTCCGGCGTGACCAAAAGCGATCCGAATAAGTCGGCCGGAGCTTAAATCACTTCGGCGATGATCGAAGTCCGGGGCTACCTCTTCTTAGGCGGCCATTGCCAATTTAGGTTCGGCAATTGAATTAGTGGTCTGCTTTTAACGTGGCCTGCTGACCAACCACGACACGCAACCTGCCCTTCACTTGCCCGGTCGAAACCTGTTCACCCCCGTTTGGAAATCGAAAACGATTCCTTACTATCCCAAGCAAATCAACAATTTTATCCAATACACCATCAATGATAAAACACCAAACATGAGTTAAAACGAATATAAAGATACAATATCTCACAAACGCTTTCTCCGGCATTTTAAGTTGGTCATAGAGAAAAAATACAGATTTTGTCCATTTATTTTTGTATCGTACTCATCCATTTTATCTGAAACTTATTCCGATAAAACGAACAAATCTTTTTTTATTTTAACCGATTTCATTATTTATACTATACCACCCGAAAAGATTTTTGCGATTTTTTCAAAAATTTCTTTGCTATTCATGAGGTTGCGTGTGAAAATAGGCAATATTTTGAAAAAAATAAAACCGCAGGAGTCCTTGGATGTTGTGCCGCCGAGAGAAAAATTATTTGATTATCTCGTTTTAGGACAATATTTTAAACACACTAGGTAGTTATAGCAAAATAAAAAGATTTCGCATTAGGGACTCGCTACTTTTATTTTGGGCACCCTTTTGGTATTTATCCCGAATGTTGCTGACCATATCGTCTTGCATGTAAGGATGATATCATGTTTGCTGGGAATAGGTAAGGACTCTTTTGGATAGATTATTTATGCACGAATACTGAGTACCGTCACCTTCGACACTTTTTACCGTGAAGCAGCAAATTCTGCCGCAGGTACTCCACCAATCGCGTTGTCTGCAAAAAAATCTTAAACCTTAATCTCATGTGAAAGTTTACGGATAAAACTTTTCGTATGGCTTCACGTAGAAAACTATGCGATGAAATCCTAGAAAGACCTTAAAATTTCTTTACAAATTTTTCATTTCTCCTTATATTCAACTTTACAATCATTACGATTGAAGGGATTTTTTTCGAGCATGAAAACTTTTCTTGAGAATCAAAGGAGTTTGAACTTGTCATCTAAATTTTATTCACGCTTTCAGCCGCGACGGATTTTAATCATTGAGTTTGGAACAGTACGTAACGTGTTGCGTACGTTGCCGGTTATTAATATTTTGCGAGTTCGGTTTCCTCTTGCCGAAATTGCGTGGCTTGTGAATCAAGAAATGCTTGATTTTTTGAGTAGTTATCAAATAGTTGATCGGCTTATTATTGCGAAAACGTCGTGGTACACAAAATTCTGTGAAACCAAAATATTACGGCGGCGATTGCAAACGTTTGCCCCTGATTTTTGCTTGGATTTGCACGGAACGTGGCAAAGCGGCTTCGCGTCGTGGTTATCAGGAAGTCGTAAGCGGATTTCCTTTGCGGATAACAGCCTTCAAATTGGAAAACGTTTGTTTACGAATCCGTTTCTCAATCCGTTTGCCAACATCAAAGTACCGACTCGGTCGCGTCATGAATTGGAAAAACGTCTTCAGCTCCTTGATATATTCGATGTTGCGGAATCAAGTATTGATTATGATTTGCCGAAAATTTCCAGCGAAAAGAAAATTGCAGCAGACATTCGACGAGAATTTGGTTTAGATTCAACTCTGTTTTCGTTGCTCGGAATTGGGAAAAAAAACGATGGAACATCTTGGGATTTTAATCAATATGTGCATATTGCCCGTCATTTGGGGGATGTATTGAACATACCAACGCTCGTGGTTTATCAGAATGAGCAGGAAAAGCAAGTTGCTGAAAGTGTTGTCGAAGAATCAGGAGAGATGGTATTTCTTTCTCCGACAGTTTCGGTAACGCAATTTACCGCATTAGCAAGGCACGCATCAATTTATGTCGGAAGCGACAGCGATTTTTTACATATTGCTGCGGCTGTCGGCACACCGACAATTGGAGTTTTTCAGACAATGGATTCTCGATATGATTCGCCGTATTGCGACAATTTTCAATTGATACGAGCGGACGACGCGGAAAATGACTGGCGAAACTTGCATTCCCAAAATTCGTCATTTCCTCTGGTTGATGATTTGCCTGACGTCATCAAGGTTTGCGATGCGTGCGATGAAATTTTGCAACCGTCTGTCGTGACAGAATGGTATCAAGAGGAAATGGTTTGTGTTTAGGTTTTGTTGAGTTAATCTGTCAATCGGCAGACGTTTGGGGCGGGTTTGCCGTTGGGCATGTCGATTCTTGGTTGGGTGGTTAGTAATTGAGTTGTGGGTTTGAAGGTGTTTAGTATTTTTTGATA
>JAIRYX010000270.1 GCA_031267635.1 Planctomycetaceae bacterium | reverse complement strand
TATAGAACTGAAACGGAATCTTGAAGATATTTCTTATGAAGTTATATCGTAACTCATGTGACGCACGCTAATTAAAAAAGTCGCCAAGCATTGTTCATTGATTTTTCGTAACTATTCAGACGCTCAAACCAAATAGATCCGCACTGGGCGTCTGAGTAGTTATCCGAAAGACTTCACCATTGTAGCCCTTATTTTTCAACGGTCACGTGTGTCGAAAATGAGGTTTTTAAAAGCCCCCTTGTATATTTCCGACATTTTTCTTTTTCCATATTTTGCCGGAAATGTTATGACGTTTTCAGAGGTTGGCGGCGGATAAATAAGGTTTTCAATACTCTGTTTCATAACGTCTTCAACGGTACATAACCGGTTTGTTCGACGAGTTGTTGACCTAGCGGCGAGAGAAACCAATCAATCAATTGTTGCGATTCCTTCGATGGATTTTCTAACGTAATCATGTAAAACTCGGCGGAAAACGGATAGTCGCCGTTTTGGATATTTTCAACAGTCGGAGCAACGCCGTTGATCGAAACCAATTTAATTCCTTCGTTATAAAACATCGACGTTGCAAAATATCGAAATGAATAGCCGATGGAGTTTGGATAATTGCGGTAATCGGCAACGCGGTTGATGATACCACCCATGAGTTGCTGATATTCTTCGCGGATCGGTTTGGTCAGCGGTTTATCTTGCATAATCCGATGCATCGCGGTTTGACTGCCGGAACCGTCGGGACGCTGAAACGGCATAATCCGCGAGTTGACGCCGCCGAGTTTTTTCCAGTTCGTAATTTTTCGTGTGTAAATCTCCTGAATCTGTTCCGCCGTCAGATTGTCTATCGGATTCTTCGCGTTCACAAAAAAGACAAACGCCTCGCGTCCCATCGGAGTCAATCGGAGCGTTTTGCCTTGCGCTCGCGCTTCGGCAAATTGTTCATCGGACGGTTTCGCCATGAAAACAAGATCAATTTCGTCGTTGATCAACTGTTCAAACGTTTTCAGACTTGTATCCGTGACAATATGTAAATCGCACCATTGTTCATCAACGTTTTCATAAATTGCCTGCACCGCTGCCGCATAAACCGGATACATCGCCAATGCCCCGCCGATTCGCGGATGATTCTCATGGATTTTAAGCGTCGGTTTGTTGACTACAACGAGTTTATTGTTCTCTTTACCAAAGGGTTGATAAGGCGTTAAATCCGGTTGATCATCTATAGAATCATCGTGTTTGTTTCCGGTTTTTCGCGGACTTTTACAATTTCATTATCGCGCGGAAGAACATTGTCATAATTATTGGAATAAAAATGTACGAACCACGCTGTCGGCGCGAGAAAGAGTAATATCAAAATCGTAACGCCGAAACGTTTGCCGATTGCTGAAGACGCTGGAACCTTTGACATAAAATTTATGCAAACAATCAGAGCGATTAACTCGGTAACGAGCGGTGCAATAAACGGAAGGTAAAAAACCGAATTTCCGCTGAGTAGGTTTAAAAAGATTACCGGAAGCATCCAAGCGATATAATGTAAGTGAGAAAAGAAAGCAATATTATAAATGGTCATAAGATTGTCGGTCGTATATCCGATATAAGAACTGGCATACATCGTCAATAACGTGTAAAGCAAAGGAAAATAAACCGGCAAGTAACGTACAAAAAAATATCGCGGCAATGTTTCGGCTTCCATTATATGGATTTTCTGATAAAACCAACGTTGTTTATAAATGAGAAAAATTGCAAGCATAAACAACGGCAGCGCAACAATAATGACCGGCGAAAAACATGCCAGAATAAAAATTGGAATAGACGCCCAAATCGCCGGAACGATCATCCAATAGAGCGTAACAACAACGACATAAACGACGGCACGGAGAAAACTATTTTGAATGTACATGGTGAAATTTCTGATTGAGTAATGGCTGGATGAAATATAAGCGTTATACACTCTCTACGTTTAAAAATTCGTTTTTTACGATTTATTATTTTCTTTCAGCATGGAACGCAGTTTCAAACCGAAGCCGATAATAATCATAATTAGTCCCAATGCAATGAGCCAAAACCGTAGCTCTTTCGGTCTCGGTATAAATTGATGATCGCCGCGCGCAATGCGTAACGCTACTTCGTCGGTTAATAGTTCGAGTTTTCCTTTCAACCAAACATATTTGATTTGCTGATCGTCTAACATCACGACCGGCGTGTTATCGGGAACTGAAGGAATAAAATCCGAATCACGAAACTTACGATTACGCATGATTTTTTCGATTTTCACTTCCTCATTAAATTCCGCTCCTGTTACAGAAAAAACGATACCATCTCTTTCTCCTTTTCCTCCTTGAATTTCTCTCAAAATTGTTATAGTTTTAGGAAAAAATACTTCATTATTTTTTTGTATTTCATCAACAAGGTAAGTCAAAGATTTTATACCTCCAATAGGAGTGTTACCATCTTCATATTTCAACATCTTTACAACATAATCTTGTTCAGGGAGAATAAAAATTTCAAGAGAACTGTCAGCTTGTTTCCATTGGAAAAGAACGCCATGACACTCTTCTATGCTATATTTTTTAACGACAACCCCTTTTAATTTTTCCAATATATCCGGTATAAAAAAAACGCCATCATTCTTAAAAAAATCACCTGGATAGTGTTCAGATAAAATTAAATCAGGGATTTTGTGGTTACAAAATCCTAATAACGGCGCTATAGCTAAAGATGCAATTTCAGATTCAAACAAATTTTGAGGTCTATTGATATAACTAAAATAGACCTGTGGCCGTGATGAGTCCTTGATCGTGGAGTGAAGAAACATATCTTTCGTTATGTAAGTGTCGTTATGTAATGTTTGAGAAATAAGCTTGTATCTTTTTTTACTAAAATCACAACTGGCGATATTGGAATATTGATTTTTAGAATTTACTGTAATCGTATATTCACATTCAACCGTATTATGTGTTTGCAATACTTTCCGGTATTGTTTCAAAAACAAAGATGTTTCATTGGGAGAAAAAAACTGTTCTTCCGCCAGAACGAGATTGGTAAATAAAAAAGATAAAATAATGACATTCTTTAAGTATTTTGAAAACATTTTAATTACACCTAACAAACTAAAAAGCATACTCATCACCCTTTAAAATTCGACTTTCATCAAAAAGAGAATATGAAGGACAAAAGAGACTTTGGGAACATAATGAACGAGGAACACTGTTTTTAAAAACCGAAATTTTAAGTGGAAAAACAATCAATCATCGTGTTGCATCTTCCCGTTTGGCAGACGCAATGGATTCAATTTGTTGTGCAAGCGCGGCGATTTTTGTGTTTGCGTCGGCTTGTATCATTTCTTTCAAGTGTTCCAGCGACGTTGAATCAAGAGAAAACGACTGCTGCGAACAAATAACACGCGCAGTTGTCCATCTTACATCATCATCCGGGTCTTTCAGGAGTTCGATAAGCCAATTGCTTGTTTCCAATTGTTCGTCCGAAGCAAGCGCCGGCAACAACGATTTCCTTATGTTTGAGTTTGGATGATAAAGCATCGCGGCAAGACGTACTTGTTCGTCTTCAAAACAGTCCCGCGTTTTTAAAATTTCTTCCGACTGTTGCGAAATTTCCGAATCCGTATGGTTAAGTAATCGCATCAAATCTTGCGTGGGAAGTTGCGGCAAATCTTGTATCGCCGCCGTTTGCAACCGCGAATCTAAAAACGGAGAAATATCCGAATGGTTTTGCGGTAAGGAACGCATCGGCGCCTGACGCGCAATTAATTCCTGCGGTTTTTCACGGATAGAAAATTCCGAGGGTCGCTGCAAACTGTAAAAACCGACTCGCGGTAAACTCGTAAGATTGTCTTTTTGTAAAGGAAACTCTTGCGGCAATTTTGGGGGAGTTTTCTCTAAAAATTGTTCTTCAACCGGACGCGGCTTGTCTATCGTTTGCGCTGTAAGATAAGTTGCGTGAATCTTGGAATCGTCAATTTGATACGCTTTCGCTACCGGTGTTTTTGCTTCAATTTCGTTATTCTCTATTAGCGGTAATGGATGATCGTTTTTTGAAATCTGTGTATTTTTATTATTTTCTGTATTTTTTGTAATCTCCGGTGAAAGAAACGAAGGAAAGTATTCTTTTCCGACAAAAATGCATAAACCAACAATGACTCCTGTTAAAAGAATCATAATTCCCCAGGGAGGGCGTAAAAAACTAAAAATAATCCGAGCAAAAATCATTGGTTTTTCGCGCAAAAGTTTCTGAATAAAAATTTTAGGTATCTTTTGTAATTTATCGTAATTAATACAAGAAAAGAAATTATGCCAAAAATACGTCGATAAAACAATGCCGTTTCATTTAAAATTACTTATATTTGGAAGAAAAAATTAGACGGCTTCGGAATATTTTGACGATAAAAAACAAGGTGGTGTTGTAAATTAAAGACTGGTCAATCAAGCAAAATCATTTCTTTGCATTGCTCGTGCGTTGTCACCAAACATTTATTTTTTGAAAAAAACATGATAAAATTTCGTCAAACGCACTTTGAACGCTATTTCGGTTTATTTCCGATTATTTTCTTCAAAACGCTTTCCGTATTATTCGTATTAATATTTTTACTTTTATTTTCACCCAACATTTCTGCTCAATTACTTCGTCCCAAAAAAACTGAAAAAGATACGCAAAATAGCAAAGAAAACAAAACAAATATCAAAATTCCTTGGGAACAGCTTGACGCACGAACTACTCAATTGATTCGTGGTGTGATGGATAACAAAACCATTTATCGAAAAATGCCGGAACAAATCGGGTATTGCGATGCGGAATTATACGATCTTATGGTACAACATCCCGACGTGGTTGTCGGAATTTGGGAATTACTCGGTATCACGCAAATTTCATTAACAGAAACTTCGCCGAATCATTTTCTTCTGCGCGAGGGAACATCGACCACAAGTCATATTGAAATCTTGTATAAAAGTAAAAATCTTTGTATCGTTTACGCTAAAGGCGAATATGAAACTCCGATGTTGCCGCGAGCCATTCGCGGGGAAAGCGTTCTCTTTTTGACTTCACGTTTTGGAAAAGATAAAAAAGGGCGTCCCGTTGTTCAAAGTAATCTTGACGCATACGTTCAAATTCAAAATTCCGGTGCGGATATGCTGGCACGAGTTTTGGTTCCGGTGGTGGGAAAAGTTGCCGACGGTAATTTTGAACAAGCGGTCGGATTTGTTATGAATATTTCAGAATCGGCGGAAAACGACTATGAAGCGGTACAGTCGGTCGCGTTGAAATTGTCTCATGTCCGGCATGAAGTCGCGGAAGAATTGGCGTTGCTTGCCGAAGCGATTTATGATCGAGAAACGAACCGTTATAATGTCGCTGACGCTCATTCTTTACCGCCGCCGAAAACGTTGGACAAGCTTGTAGAACACTCCTCAACTCTTGCAACCGAAATGCCGCTGGGACATTCGTTGTCCGAATTACCGACTGAATCCGTTTTTGCGGAACCGTTGCCGAAATATGCGGTTCGTTCCGAATCGGTCATTGAGGACATTGACCCCAAAGAGGCAAAATATCAAGAAGAACAATTGATCCGTTCTATGTTGGATTCCGCGCCGCTTTCAGTCGAGCCGATGCTTCTCAAAAATTCTACATTGAGAACAGAGCCGGAATTGCCGCAGATCAATGAACAAAACAATAATGAACAAAACACTTATGATAGACCAAACAAGGAATCAATCACGCAAGAATATCATTCAGAAGCCGCAGTTGCGCCGCAACTAAATCGTGTGATTATCAGCTCCGTATCGCCGACACGTTCAAAAATAATGCAAAGCCAAACGCCGACAACAATACTATCGCAACCGCAAATGATTCCGCAATCCTCACCCGCTCCGCAAACAACGATTCCGCCACGATCAATAAATACGCAACAACGCACGCCGCGATTTAACACAACATTGCGATTCAACCCAACTTTGGATAACGCACCGCAAAATCTTGAGCAAATATCCGATTTGTCTGACACAACGCCAACTCGAAAGACAACGGCGCCAACAATCACGTCCATGCCGACTGCCATCCCCTCTTCGTCGAATCCGTCTTCATCATCTTTGACGCCGCCGATCATATCAGCATCAACGCCTTCTAAAGTAACATCTTCGGCAGCAGTCACAGCGCCGACGTCAGCAACGCTCGTCCCTCCATTACCCACTTTGTCGCCATTGCGTACCTATTCGACAAAAACACCGGAAAATATTCTGCCGGTTCCTAATTTTTCTGCGCCATAAAATTTTGGTAACCGTTCACGTTATTTTCCAATGAGCGCGGTCAGCGAGTCTCAATCGCTAAAAAAAGTCCACAAACAAAGTTTAGCTGGGACAAGTGAATTTCTTCTTACAGTAACTAGTACGGATTTAGTGGGTTTATTGGGCTTATGTAACTGCATCATTCTTTACCATTTGCAGCCCTTATTTATCAAGTTCCCTTATTAGCCCGCGAATAATACCCAATTATGCGCCCTTATGCCCTTATTGTTCAACGGTAAAATTTGTTGAAAATGAGTTTTAGAAGCTCCCCTCTAATTAAATTTTGCCGTTTTTTCAAAGAATCGTTCAGATCAAAATGGTAATCTTATTGTAATGGAACACTTCCCAAGTTTACGGTTCATGCTAAAATAAGCGTTATCGATAAAAAAATACGGATTGACCCCCAAAACTGGAGACAGTATTTTCAATACTCGAATGTACGGTAAAATACTTCACGATTTCATTTTTGTTGACAAAAATAAAATTTTTTAGAAACTCTCAAAAAGGAACCCCAAATGGCCCATCAACACGATTCTCACGACCATTCGCACAACCATACAGAAAATCCTCCATCCGGTTCGGTAAAACCGGTTGCTTTGTTACTTTTGGCGGTTTTTGTGTTTTATGTCATTCTTTTAGGAATGAGATTGCCGCAAAGTTGGACGACAAATTCTCTGTCGCATTCGCACGGCGAATCTCCCGCCGCAACTTCAGAAATTGCAACGCTTTCCGACGAAAATGCACAAAATACAACGATCAAGATGACCGAGGCGGAGTCTGTTGCGGAACATTCGCACGATCACACTGAGCATGAAAATGTCGTACACGAACACGCGAAACAATCCGAAAAAGCATTGCCTCCGGCAATGTATGCGGTGTTTCCGTTTGTGTTTTTGCTCCTTTGTATTGCGATTTTACCGTTGGTTCCCGCAACATCACATTGGTGGGAACATAATTCCAGTAAATTTCTTGTTGCTGCGTCGCTCGGTATGATAACGCTCCTTTATTATATGTTTGTGCATCATTCGCCAGTCGAAGCACATTGGGCGGGACATATCGCCGCTGGAAATGCCGGTTTTCAACGCGCATGGACAGTATTTGAAAACGCGATTATCGGCGAATATATTTCGTTCATTGTTCTGCTGTTTGCGTTATATACCATCGCCGGCGGTATTCGTATCGAAGGCGATTTGCGGGCGAAACCAATCACCAATACAATTATTATGGCAATCGGTGCGGTTTTTGCCAGTTTTATTGGAACGACCGGTGCGGCAATGCTGTTAATCCGCTTGCTTCTCGAAACAAACAAAGAACGAAAAAACAAAACACATACCGTAATTTTCTTCATTTTTATCGTTTGCAACTGCGGCGGACTTCTCACACCGCTTGGCGATCCGCCGCTATTTCTCGGCTTTTTGAAAGGGGTTAAATTTGAATATACTTTGCTCAATCTTTGGCCCGAATGGTTATTTGTCAACGGTTTGTTGTTGGTCATTTATTTTCTATGGGACACGCTTTTCGCTTATCCGCGAGAACCGAAAGAGAACATCCAAAAAGACACAATGGAAACCACGCCGTTGCGGATTCAAGGCGTTTTTCCGAATGTGTTCCTATTGATCGGCGTTGTGTTGACAGTGTTGTTTCTTGATCCGAGTAAAGCGATTGGCGGTTGGCATCCTTGGTACTATTCTCGTGAAATCGCTCAGCTTGGTTTGGTATTTCTCTCGTTGACGCTGGGAAATTACGCGATTCGCATCACTAATAAATTTAGTTACGCTGCGATCATAGAAGTTGCTGCATTGTTTTTCGGGATTTTTATTTGTATGCAGGCGCCGATTCAGATTCTCAACGTTTACGGTCCAAAATTAGGAATTGATACGTCGCATCATTTCTTTTGGGCGGCTGGCGCGTTGTCGTCGTTTTTGGATAACGCTCCAACGTATGTTGTGTTTTTTGAAACCGCTTTGTCGCTCGGCAACGCTCCGGCGAATGCCATTGATTTGTGCGGCGTTCCAATCAACCCGGCTTTCCTTGCGGCGATTAGTCTCGGTGCGGTGATGATGGGCGCGATGACCTATATCGGCAACGGTCCGAATTTCATGGTCAAAGCGATCGCGGAAGAAACCGGCGTCAAAATGCCGAGCTTCTTCGGTTATATGCTTTATAGTTGCTTGGTTCTCTTGCCGATTCTGTTCATTATGACAATGATTTTTCTACGTTAACAAAAGACTGCACCATGATCAACACAGAGAAAAACTCTACAATATCATTGGCTCAATTCCGGCTCCGAGGTGATGTTGATAAATGATAGGTAACTATTCAGTCGTTCAAACCACATAATCCCAAAAAGCAAACTCCTGTTTTCAATCCCAAGAGTCCCTCGCGTCTCTTGGAATAAACGCCAAATGACGAACGGCTCGCCGTCAATGGCTTTTACACTTCGCTTGAAAACACCGAGACGAGGGTTATTGGAATGCGAATATTTTTCTGATAAAATAAAATGGCGACTCTAAAATTGATTAGAGATTTACAACATTTACAATCATCATGGAGAATGAAACTCTTCTGTGATGATTTTTCCCCCCTCATTTCCTTCCTTTTTAGAAAGGCATTTCAATGAAAAGAGTTTCTTTTGTGTTTGTGTTGGCTTTGGTGTTGGCTTCCGCGTCGGCGTTTGCGGCAGATAACGAATTGACTCCGAATGAAAAAGCGGACGGTTGGTTGCTTCTTTTTAACGGAAAAGATTATACCGACTGGAAAAACAATAACGGCGCGCCGATTGCCGCACAGGTTGAAGACGGATGTATCCAAACCTACAAATGCGGCGGTTACATTCTCACCTACGACAAAGAGTTCAGCAACTTCGTTTTGAAGTGCGACGTGAAAATGAGCGAACCGTGTAACTCGGGAATTTTCCTTCGTATGGAAAATTTGAAAGATCCGGTCAATACCGGTTTTGAAATCCAAGTTGCCACAGCTCGTCCCGACGAAAAACCGAGCGTGAACGGCGTAGGATCGCTATATGACGTCAAAGCTCCAACGAAAGTTGCCACCAACGGCGCGGGCAAATGGGATCATTACGAAGTCAAGTTTGTCGGCGACAAATTGACTGTCACGCTCAACGGTACGGAAGTCGTCAACGCTGATCTTCAAGATTACAAAGAACCCGGCAAACGTGATGCAGAAGGTAATCACAAATATGTGAAAGACGGAAAACCGCGAGCTTTAACCGATTTCGCCAAAAAAGGTTATATTGGATTTCAAGATCACGATCATAAAGTTTGGATTAAAAACGTCAAGCTGCTTGATCTGGACGAAAACGGTAAACATCCGAAAGAATAATAGAGCAATAAAATTTTCATCAATCTGACTTTATTGCTCAAAGATTTTTTTCGACAGGATTAACAAAACGAACAGCTCATGTTACGCATGAGCTGTTTATTGATCTTGCGAAGTACAAATATAAAATTTTTTATTTTTTTGCTATTTTTCTTTATTTGCAATTGACAACGGCTAAATTATTAATTAATATAACCAATATCGTGTTTTTCTATATTTTAAAAATTTCATATTTGGAGACCATTTTTCCGCATTGAAAAATAAATTGCCCGAATTTTTATTCGGGTGTTAAAAAATATCGAGTACGTCAACAATATTATGGTCGCTTCGGCGAACTGTAGTTTTTTACAGACCAACGGATTTTCCGTGTAGAAAATTACCGAGAAGTTATAGAGTTACGTGGTTCCCGCTAAGGGAGCGTCGCGTATAACTTCATGGGTGTAATTCTGCATTACATTTTGAACGTGTGATGCACCACTTTGGTCGGTGGGAATAAACCTTTCCATAATAACGTGTCGCTCCTGTCTTATAGCGATATTCTGTTGCCGTTTCTCGGCTTAGGGTTTTCCCACTGTTTAGCGAAACAGATTATTTGTTTGTAATCTGTAAATTTAAACTCTCTTTTTAAGGAGAAAAAAATGAAAGTACGTTTATCTCGCGGCTTTACGCTGGTCGAATTGCTTGTCGTGATTGCAATCATCGGAATATTGATTGCGCTTCTATTGCCTGCCGTTCAAGCTGCACGCGAAGCGGCAAGAAGAATGCAGTGTAGCAACCACATGAAGCAAGTTTTGCTTGCTCTTGCCAACCATCACGACGCAAAAAATGTGTTTCCGCCCGGTTGCGCACTTGCTTACCCGGGCGAATCCAGTGCTAACCGATTCCCAGCTGCACACACGTCAACGTTTGTGTTTCTTTTGCCTTACATGGAGCAAACGCAGCGTTACGAATGTTGTGTAGCTCTACTTAATGTCTCTGGACAGAGTGCACAATACCGTCCGACTTCCAATGCAACCAATCAGAGTAATTGGGATCAAGGTTTCGGCGGAAAAATCAACACGATTCTTTGCCCGTCTGACTCCGCTAAAGCCGCTCCAAACACAAATGAGCCGGCAAGAAACAACGTCGTTTTTTGTAACGGAGATTATCCAACCGCAACTTGGACAGGAGATGCCAACGATTTTGATAACACCAACACGTTTTATCGCGGGGCATTCGGCGCAACGTACCGGTGTTTTGGGTATGACGGACTTGCGGATGGTTCGTCCAATACGGTGATGACTTCTGAAACCGTTATCGGAAACGCCGTAAACAACTCGGAAGGAAATGTAGCAGACGGCGTGATTCACGGAGACACTCGTCTCAATGCAACCGGCATAGAAACTAATCCCAGTCTTTGTATCACAACCTATACCAGCGGAAAACAATATGTAACTTCATCCGGTAACATTCGCCGCATGTTAGCGGGGAGGATGTATGGAACGGCGTATATTGGAACGACACTGTTTAGCACGATCTTGCCGCCCAATTCTCCTTCCTGCTATCGCACTGGTGTTGCAAACCCCACTGCTCATTTGGCTTCTGCAACCGGCAACCACACCGGCGGAGTCAACAGCGGTTTCGGCGATGGAAGCGTTCATTTTATTACGGATTCAGTCGATTGCGGTAATACTTCATCAGCGCCGGTAACAGTCGGTGTTTCGCCTTACGGAATATGGGGCGCGCTCGGCACTCGCGACAGCGGCGAAGCTGTTGCGCTTCCGTGATTTTTATTTGGAAGATCATAAAAGTTAAACGACAGTGCGAGATAAGGGACTTATGGGCCATGAAGGACAATGGGGACTGGTAACTTTTTACACTTGAAAATTCATTTTTTAAGACAGCGTTGATCGTTCATCACGTCCCAAAAGTCCCTTGTGTCCCTCATGTCCCTTTAATTGCCGTCGTTTTTTTATCATTGAATCAAAAATCCTATTAACAAAAAGGAGTCTAAAGTGAAATATCAACAATATCTTATTTTCGTGCTTGTTTTCGCGTGTCTGATCGGCTGCAAAAAAAGCGATCCGCGTAAAGTAGGACTCGTTCCGGCAGAAGGAACGATTACTTACAACGGTTCGCCTTTGGACGTCGCAACAATTGTGTTTATGCCGAAAGAATCCAACAAACAAGGCGCGGGCGCACTTTCCGGCGCGGATGGAAAGTTTACGCTGACGACAATCAGCGACAATGACGGAGCGTTTCCTGTTGAATATTCCGTGTATATCTTGAAAGAAGAGCCGCTTCAAATCAGCGACGAAGAAATCATGGAATACTCACGTCAAGGAAAAACGCCGCCGAAACCGAAAAGTTTGATTCCAGCCAAATACATGAATCCCGCCAAACCGATTCTCAACTTCACAATTCCCGCAACAGGAGATAAAAATCTTCTGATTGAATTGAAAGATTGAAATCGTGCGCCAGGATAATGTCGAGTAGAAAAAATTTTGTTAATCCTGTTAAAAAATATGAGAACAACATCATTTTTTTGTGGAAAGCAACTCAAAAATCAAATGATGTATCTCTTTCTTCTACAATCCCGACGGCGGAAAATTTTCCGCCGTGCCGCGTCTTGGCGGATTGTCGCCGCGATCAGGTCGATCAAACCTTGGCGGCGGTTGATCGGTTGGACGTTCGGCTTCATTGGGGACGTCACGGTTCGGTTTCTCAAAATCAGGCGGTTCAAAACTCGGCTTTTCTAAATCGGTGAGTTGAGGATTCGTTTGCTGTTCCGCGAATTCGTTTGCCGCATTATTCGGAATCGCGGGAGGTTGACCGCTGTTTTCACCGCCATTATTACCGCCGCTTTCACCGCGAGGAGGAAAGGTGTTCGGTGCATTGCCTTCAGAACGACTGCCTTCGGGACGATTGCCGCCGTTAATGTTACCGCCGCGAGTTCTGCCTTCGCCGCCGCGACCGGAACGTGCGCCGCCGATTCCAAAATCTCTCGCGTTCTTGACTTCTTCATCGCTCAACACTTTACTGGCGTAAATTCTCGCGCCTTGAACGATTTGCCGCCCTTCTTCAATTCCCGACTTGATGACGACTTCGGTATCGTTCGTGTCGCCGACTTCGACCGGAATTTTTTCCCATTTGCCATTGTCGCAAGTGATACAATAGTACGTTCCCTGATGTTCAAACAACGACTGAACCGGCACAAGTAACGGCGTTGCTTCGTCGCTGGCGCGGGTGACGTCAATTTTCAACTGCGCTGTAAGTCCCGGGCGAATCGCGGAACGTTGTTCCGACGGCAACGTACCCAAATCATCAATCGTAACAATCGTTTTGTATTCGCGTACCATCGCACCCATCGGACTATCCGGCTCCGGGTAGTCGTTGACCATTTTTACCTCTCCGTGAAAAACTCGATTCGGCATCGCTTCCAACGTAATCGTTGCCAGTTGTCCAACTTTGACGTGAGAAACGCTCGCCTCGTTGATCATACCGCTCACCTGCATTTGACGCGGGTCGGGAAGACGGATAATTGCTTGCCGTTCACGAACCGAATTGCCCTCCTTGATAATTTCATTGTCGCGCCGCCAAGGGCTTGTCGGCGTGGCGTAAACCACTTGACCTTCTTTCGTGGCTTTGATTGTGCAATTTTCCAATTGTGTTTGATAGTATTCCGATCTATCTTTCGCGATGTTCCATTGTTGCTTATCCGATTCCATTTTCGTTTCTGTCGTCGAGATTGCGGCTTTCAATTGCATTTCCATTTTGGCTTTGGTGTAGTCTTCCAATACTTTCAATTCTAATTTGGCAATATCGAGATCGTTTTTAGTTTGCGTTTCTTTTGCGATATCCGCTTTTAATTGCATTTCTGTTTGATAACCTTGCGCGAGCAATTTTTCCGTATAGTCCCGCACGTCGGTTGCGCGGCTCAAATCTTCTTGCGCTTTTAGAATACGGTTTTCAATACTTTTTTTCTCCTGAATAAACGTGCCTTCCTGATATTCTTGCAGCGCGAGTTTCGCTGTTTCGTAGTCCGCTTGCGATTGCTGAAACGTCGCGTAATTATTGGAAACGGTGATTTTTTGTTGCGCAACCTTATCCAACAAATTGGACGAATCCAACTGACAAAGCACGTCGCCTTGTTTAACAATAGTTCCTTCGGGAATAATCCAAATTACCAACGTTCCCGACGGACTCTCGACCTGACAACGGATGTCTTCATTTTGTGCGCTTTCGACATTACCGCGCGACGTGACCTCGTGAAGAAAATTTCCGCGTTTCACGACGTCAAAAATAACGCCGCTGGTTTCCGCCGCCGTCGAATTGTTGAAAAAATTCTGATAAAGCAACAATCCGCCGCCCGCCAAAATAAGAAGGACAATCAATCCAATGAAGATTCGGAAAAAGAAACGGGCAACTCCGTGAGAAGAATTAACATCGGATATTTCAGTCATGAGTTTTCCTACAAAGTAAAATGAACATGTTTAGGCGGGAAACATCATCGAATTTTAGCGTTTTCCGCTTCCCGTCTCCTGCCTAATTTAACCCCAAACGGCAACATCAGTTTCGTCAATGGAGGATTTTATGAAGTTTACACAAAAATCATAATCTTCGGCAGGATAACTGCAATTATATCTCATGTTACGCGGAATCTCAATTCCGTCCGGGATATGGTTATTTATGGAGTCTCCAAGATCAAGAATAACTTTCTCGACTTCCGCCGCAGGCGTTTCCCGCCGAAAATCGCTAAAGTCCCAATTGCCCCTTGTCCCAGCGTGCTTTCAAGGGACAAAAGGAACTTTAAGGACTGCTGGGACAAGGGAAAATTTTTGGAAAACAGGAACAGGGTGAAATTCTTGGGAAAAAAGAAAAAAAACACCGTAATTTTTGTTAAACTCACCGCAATTTTTAGGAAATCCACCGTCCCCAATGTCCCTTTATCCAGCAAAAGCTCCGTACCCAAGAACGGAAGCTCCGTACCCAAGAACGGAAGCTCCGTTCCCAAGAACGAAAGCTCCGTACCCAAGAACGGAAGCTCCGTACCCAAGAACGGAAGCTCCGTACCCAAGAACGGAAGCTCCGTTCCTAAGAACGAAAACTCCGTTCCTAAGAACGAAAACTCCGTTGCCAAAGACGGAAGCTCCGTTGCCAAAAACGAAAGTTCCGTTAAATTCAACACAAGCTTCGCGGTATTTCCGAAAAACTTCCAGAGTATTTTCTAAACCATTATCAGTAAATAGTTTAAGGAGGGTGTTGGCGTTTTGTTTTCAGTTTGAGTCCGGTTGGAACGAATCGCATCAAAAATACCATGTCGTACCGCAAAGAACGGCATGAGCGTTATAATCGTTAATGACGTCGGCGTTGTAGCTTGCGAAAATATCCATCGACTGTCCGAGATTCCCCGTGATTCCTACGGAAAAAATTAGATGATCACGCGGCTGCTCATTGCCGGAAAATGTATAGAGCGTGGGAAACGGGTCAAGGCGCGAACTCCGAAAAATTTCGTTGGAACCAAACTCGTGCGACCACGCTGCCGAAAGTTCGGGTCGCCAAATCACAAGCTGTCCGGTCTGCCGCCATCGGTAACGCACACCGAGCGTTGTGCTAAAACTGTCGTTTGATTTTCTTTCAAACGTTTGAGAAAAACCGCCGGCAAGTTGGCGTGCCGTGAAACTGTTTTCCGAAAGATTGAAATAATCGACTGCGAAAAACGGCTCCATCTGAAACAAACCGGAACCGATATTCAACTGAAATTCGCTAAAACCGCCCCATTGATTCGCGTGATTTGTTCCACGAATCGCTCCCCAGAAATCGTCCCGCGATGTTTTCTGGCTGTTATGACCGTAACCACCTCCGATTTTGAACCGCCATTCGCCCGCATTCCAAACCGCTTCCCATTTTGTTTTGAATGCGTCTATTTCTTTGTCGCCGGAATTGCGAGTTCCGTTTGCTGAAATCCAACTTCCGCCCGCTCCCCAGTTCAACAAAAGACGTTGATTCCATTTCCGGTCGAATCCCGCCATAAAACCAAACGTGTCGGAACGGAATCCCAACGCCGCATCGTCCGATTGTAATTCCGCCCAGTTTCCATAAGGAACTGCCCAAAATCGATACTGCCAGTTGTTCCGGTCGTCATTTTTAAGATTACCGCGAATCGTCGGAGCGTCAAAAGAATTTGAAAACGCAAATAAATTCCCGGTTTCTTCCGCCGCAAGAGATTGACTGAAGAAAAAAAATACAACTAGAAAGATTTGTGAAATTGGGAAATGTTTCATCGTTTTCAACAGGAAAAAACCACAAAGAGAAAAACTCCTTGTGGTTTGGAAAAAAACAGGTTAAGGATTTTAGCGAGCGGGATTCCCTGGGGCACGAGCAGTCTGGTTGCTCCCGCTGGGATCGGTTGGGGGATTTAAGGGAACCGAAGGAGCTACATTCGTCGGCGTAGAGCTTGCATTCGCATCGACAGGGGGAGCCAAGGGAGCCATTCCGCCTTGAACATCTTTATTAGCTGGCGGAGCAAGGAATTGAGCAATAGCGATACCTTGCGTATTATTTTCACGAACAAAGAAACGCGGCGCATCTTGCGGACTATACGCAACCGTGTAAGCGTAGCCGGTATTCACGCCTTTGGCATCGGAAAGCAAGTGACCGCCGTTGGGACTGCGGATCGTCAGCAAACCGCCTTCGGTGGCGCTGGACGCCATTTCCGTGAAAACGGTGCAATTTTCCAGGCGTGTTTTCACCAAATCATCAGGCGTGGTCAAAACGCATTTGCCAACCAACGCGTTTCCACAAATTTCCGAAGCAAAAATGCGGTTCCGGGCAACGATCACGCCGTTTTCCATCCGCAAATCCGCATCTTCTTTTCCGTCGTTCCAGAGAAACATACGTTCCGAAACGGTCAATTCTTTGACTTTCAGTTTATCGATGACCTCGGGAAGCGACGCTATTGTTGCCGGATGAAACGTATTCAAACAGACAAAAGCGACAACCGCTCCAACCACACCGCCAATCACTGCCCCGACGACAGTATTAAACCATCCTGATCTCATTATTTCAGACCTCCTTTGTCTGACATTTTTAAGTTTTGTTTTTGTGTCAATGTTTATATCATTGAGAAATTTCTACGATACAAACAGTATATCTCTTGTTAATATTACTACAATCGTTAATATTTCACATTTCTCATCAAAAAAAATTCCGATTTTTCGAGTTTTCTTCAAAATGAGCAAATATTACTGTATCTAACGAATACGGTAGTCAAACATAGCCGGTGAACCGGAAAATTTTAGTGAGCTTTGGGTGTTTTGTTTATTTACATCAGTTTGTAGAACAATATCGCCGTAAGTAGAATGATCCGGCAAACGACTTTCCATAGCAACAAGAGAATTTTTCGCAACATGCTGTGCCAGCAACGGTTGCGGAGCTATCTCATGGGATTCGGAAATCGTCAAATCAGATACTGTCGGCGGATGATTTGGCAAAATATCGCGTAACGTTATATCTCGTTGCAACTGGCTGGAGGAATCCATTTTTGCAGAGGCAAGCAGAATATCGCCGTTGGAAATTTGCTCAATTTTCGGACAATTCAAAAAAACCCACAAATTCCATTTCACTTGCAATTCTCCCAAATTTTCATAACCGTAATAATCCCGAATCGCTTGCTGCCAGTTTTCATTTTTCAATCCCGCACCGATAAATCCGACAAAATTCCGATGTCCGCGTTGCAGAATCAAAAACTCTGTAACGGAAAAACCTTGCGAATACAGCGGCATCTGATCGTCGGGATATTCGGAAAACCGAAACATTTCATTAAACGGAATCCCGCGACCGGATTGTAAAAACCGATAAAGTTGCCGTCGATAATTTTGTTTTTCGGACAAGTTTTCAACGAACGTCGCCGCTCCTTCGTCAATCCAACGCGGAACCGGCTCACGAAAATGACTCGCCATAATTGTGTGCGTAATTTCGTGCGGCAAAACGGCTGTTAGAATCGACTCGGCGGAACCCTGAACGTACATGTTCCAGTTATAAACTTCGCCTTGATTGAAAACGAACTTCGTTTCGCCGCCCGCACCTAACGTTCCGACTTTCACTGTAACCGGACAGGGAGCCGACCATTGCGGAAGTTCATATCCCAACCAAAATACCGCTAATTCTTTGCGGCAACGCTCCGCAGTTTCTCCAAATTGTTTGGCTAATGTGCTATTCGGAGCATTTAAGATAGTAAAATTAGGTGTTTTATAATTAGCAGCGTTGAGATTTTGTCCCAACAACAAACAAAACAGAACAGCAAATAAAATGCTTTTTATTTTATAACTGCTTATACAAAAACGAGTTAAATCCAAACACGAAAAAAGAGCGTCCTTGCTCACGGAAAAACCCCCGAATCCTTGGGAAAGTTAAAATTTGACCGCAATGGTCAACGACGCAAGAATGTAACAAATTTTCCAACTTTGGGAAATAGCAATTTTCTGATTATTTCGTTTTTTGGGAAAACAAATATTTGAAAACACTAACTGAAGAGCTACAAATTCACCTGAAAATCAGCAATAAAACGACAATCAACAGCAAAACGCCAATAACGCCGACAACAATCCACGCGACCGGATTAGAAAACCAGTCGCGCAAGGAACTTTGTTGTTGCTGAAATCCGCCTCGTTTTGCGGACGGCATATTGAATCCGGTGGGCTGTTGCAAACGTGGTTGCGGTCGTGTGGATGAAAAAGTCTTGGACGCGCGGGAATTGCGTTCCGCCGCGTTTTCGCGGATAATTCCAATAATTTTATAAACAAGAACACCGCCTCCCAACAGCAAAAACGGTAACAAGTAAAGCCAAAACGGCTTTTTGATCGGATAACCTTCCGCGTCAATCCATTCCATTGTCATCAGCTTGTATCCGAAATAAACTAACACGGCAAGTAAAATTCCGCCGCCGAGAATCAAAGAGATAAGAAGCTTGTTTTCACCAAGAAACGAAAATCCCGATGAAATTCCTGTCCGATCAAGAAACGATTCATGTTCCGCATGAACCTGACGCTGAAATCCGCCGCGCCCCGTTCCGTCGACAGCCGTATTAAAATTTTTCGGTTTGACTGTTGCCGACATGGAAACCGGTAAATTAGGAACTTCGGTTTGCTCTCTTGCTTCACGCCATGCCGCATAAATTTTGTACCCGACTAATAGAATAATCGCAACGAGAAACAATAAAGACCATGTCCACCATGGCAGATGACGAATGTTGTAAGTATAAATAAGCTGTCGTAAAGACTTGCCGATATTTTCCAAACCTAAAAAGATTCCGGCATTGATTACCACAAGCCCAATGATAAAGAACCATACAGTCCAATCAAACAGCCGACGGCGTTTGGGTGCGAAATCTTCGTCTTCGTCGGAATTGCGAGGTGCCGTTTGTTGAGGCGAAAGTTGCAGAGGACGATTTGTTCCCGATGTTCCTCCTGCGTTTCCTTTTGTTGCCGGTTGAAATGCCATCTTTAATTTCTCCCAATTTGTAGAAAACTTGTAACTGTTCACGATATTTTTTGCTATTATATTAAATTCTGCAACTTGCTACAATATATTCTATAGAAAAATTTAATTTACCCCGACAACCCCCAAAATGCCCGCCGATTGCAAAAAACTGTCCCTCGACCAAAAGGACAAGGTGGGACTTTGAGGATATTTGGGACAAGGAAGTTGTCTGAAAAGTTTGTTCCAAAATCAACAAACTGTCCCAAAACCAAGAATCCCGATTGTTTGTCTCACTCTTCCGTCTTAACGCGCCAGCGGAGGAATGCTTCGAGAAATTCCTGAATATGACCGTCTAACACGACGTGAAAGTTTCCGACAGAGTAACCGGTTCGCGCATCTTTGACACGTTGATCGGGGTGCAAGAAATAATTGCGAATTTGCGAACCAAAACCGACTTTCGCCATATTTTTGTATCGTTCCGCCATTGCCATTTCGCGTTTTGCTTCTTCCGCGCGAATCAATCTCGCGCGCAACATTTTCCACGCCATCGCGCGGTTTTTATGCTGGCTTCGTTCCATCTGACAATACACTACGGTGTTTGTTGGCAAGTGCGTCAGACGAATTGCGCTCGATGTTTTATTGACATGCTGACCACCCGCGCCACTCGCTCGCATCGTGTCTTCACGCACATCTTCGTCACGAATGTCAATCTGAATCGAATCGTCGATTTCAGGAGAAACATCGACCGCCGCAAAACTAGTCTGACGTTTTCCCTCCGAATTAAACGGACTGATACGCACAAGTCGATGGATTCCCGACTCGCCTTTGAGATAACCGTAAGCCATCGGACCGCGAACAACGAATCCGCAACTATTGATTCCGGCTTCTTCGTTTTCCTGCCAATCAATAATCTCAATGTCATAATCATTTTCTTTTGCCCACAGCGAATACATACGGAAAAGCATTTCTGCCCAATCGTTCGCGTCGGTTCCGCCGTCGCGCGCGTTGATTGTTACAATCGCGTTATTCGCGTCGTAAGGAGCGTTGAGCAATGCCTGCGTTTCGAGCGTTTCAAGTTTTTCGGCAAGTTTCGTCAATACGCTGGGAATTTCCGCCGCCATGTCGTCGTCTTCCTGACCAAATTCAAACAACACATCAATATTTTCCAATTCGACATCCATCTCCTCAAACGGTTTTACGATAGTTTTGAGAGATTTCAGCCGCGAAACAATGTGTTGGGCTTTCTCTTGGTCGTCCCAAAAACCAGTGGCGGTCATTTCCAATTCGATCTTTTTCGCTTCGGATTGCTTGGTAGCACAGTCAAAGAGAGTCCTTTAGTTGAACAAGTCGATCACGAATCTCATGAGCCCGGTTAATCCATTCATTTTCAACAGCCATAATGGTTTCCTTTAATTATTAATGAATCAATTGTTAGATTTTAGATATCTTCTCCAACTTTAAAATTCGTTTTTCATGCCCAAGGGACATAATAGGGACAAAAAAAATTTCAGGGACGCAATAAACGAATGCGATTTGTCTACTAAAAACCGAAATTTCAAGTGTGGGGATAAGCATTAGTTCCAGATGCTCAATTTCCGCGTTGGTTGGCGTATTGTCACGTATTGAAAGTCAACACTGATATTCAATGTCTGAAACTTGTCCTCATATTATGCAACAAATTTCAATAAATACAATGACCGAGATTCCAACTTTCTTTATGAATAACTCATGTTACGCACAGTAAACCGGCAAAACACACACCAATTACCGGAATTTTGGCATAAAAATGACTGTTTATTTCACATTTTTGGGAAGGCTTGCTTTATAAAAAATCGCAACTATTCAGTTGATCAGTGCGGATTTATTTGGCTTATGTAACTGATGCCATCGTTTTCTATTGTGTTTTCAAGTATAGTCCCCCTAAAAACGAAATAATCAGACTTGTTTTAAGGGCATTGTTGGCTACTCAGGGAATTTCAGAAAAATAAGGGCGGCAATAATAAAGCCGTTCGGACAACTGAATAGTTACCTTCTAAAAAAATACACGGATCATTTTACAAAAAATACGCATCTTTTGCTAAAAAGATACGGACAATTACAATGGAAAGTACTTACACAGACCTCATGCGTAACATGAGTTATAGTATAAAAAATGCCACCCGTTTTTGACAACCACGGCGTCCCTTTTCACTGTCACATGGCGCCATTTAATTGTAAAGATTCTCAATTATTTCAATTTGTGCGAATGACTAGAAAATCGGCGGTATTTCCGGGTAAAAATGTATCAAAACAATTTGCCGAAGAAACCTCGGTAAAACCAAGAGCTGTGTTGCCATGATAAGTTGCCGTCTCAAGAATTTCGTTGATGGAGATTTCAGGATAATCATGATGTAAAACGTTGACCGTTTCCAGCATTGAAAGCGGATTCGTTACGGGAGATGTATTAGGAAACTGAGACCATGACGCACGGCTGTCGGTGCCGAGAGTAACACGGACGCCGAGATCAAGCATTTGACGTAAAGGATAACGCTGATGTTTGAAAAATTTATGTGGAACCGGACAAAACGCAACCGACATATTATCTCGCCGTTTTGCCAAAAAACGAATTTCTGCATCGTTGAGATAATTTCCATGCGCGATAATTGCGTGTTCACAATCCGCTAACGCCGTTAAATAATCCATCGGACGCTTGCCGAGTAGCATCAGATTCCAATTGACATCAAATCGTTTCATCATCTCGCAAAACGGACCGGAATGTGTCTGCAACAACTGTAATTCTTCTTCGGTTTCGGCAAGGTGCATTGTTATCGGAACTCGATACGTCCGTGATAATTGAATTGTACCTTCCAGAAGTTCGGGAGAAACCGTGTAAGGAGCGTGCGGCGACAATCCTACAGTGAATTTTTTGCCGTATTCCACACACTGAAAAGCTGCGTCGAGAAATCTTTTTGCCTCGTCCAAACGGGTTTTCGCTACCGTATCATTGACGGCAATTAATTCCAAAAACCATCGTGTTTTTGTTCCTGCTGGCAAATTATGAGCAATTTTTTGAATATTTTGTAAGACATTCGCATGTTCATTGAAAAAGAATGTTGGTAAAACAACGTCGCCGATTCCCGACGTACCGGTTTCGTACAATTCTTTGGCGCCCGTTGCAATCGCGCTTTCTGGATTATAAGCGTCGCTTTGACGATACGCTAATAATCCGGCAATCCATTCCGGCAAAGAGCCGTTACGACATGAAATCGGCTTCCGCAAATCGCTCGCTTCAAGGTGAGTATGAGCGTTTGTAAATCGCGGAATAATATGTGCGTTTTCAAAAATGGATACTTTGTCAAATAATGGTTTCGGTGAAATTGAATCAATAATACCATTAATTACGTTAAGAGAAACATTTGACATTGAAACCGAGGAGGGAAAATTTTTTCCTTCCGCGTAAATCGAATAATGGTCAAGTTTCTGAAATGTTCTGGAATCGGCAAGAATTTTCATCATACAAAAATTATGAACTCATGCTACGCACCATAAATAAAAAAGCTGGCAAAACACACGCCAATATCTCGGAGTTTTGACATAAAATCTTTGGAAACGGCTACAATATATCTCATACTTTCAATAATGAAAACAAAATTTTCAAGTGTGAGGAGTCGATGTTTGTGTTCCTTTATTATTGCGATTGTTTCCCGTGTAATTTGTGAACATCGTCTCGTGTAATATGATAAATATATATCGAATAGCCCACCAGTGCAATAAGTTCAAAATGGAGGAAATAGCGGTATTGTTTTTTTGCGGTTGTAAAGACGCCGACAACGGAGTGAGCCAATCAGGGGGGACTATGTAAGTCCTTGGGCGGGAACTCTGTCGAAAGGTTCTCCCGTTGTTTTGTCCTGCATCAATCAAACAAAAAACACCGTAGATTTTTTATCGCGGTAACAAATCATCGTCGTCTTCTGCAAAATAGGATGGCGACGCAACAGCGGATGGGTGCACGATGATCGGACATTCACGATACAAATCCGATAAACCGGCAATTTCGGCAGATACGGCAATTTTCCATCGGATTTCATTATGTTCCGTCATCAACGAGTGCATCACGCCATAAGGAAGCAAAAAAAGAATTTCCGTTTCTAACGGCGTGTCGCCGACCGTTTCAAAATCGGATTTGGTGAAAATTTCCTTGGAATAAACAGTTTTTCGATTGGTAATCGTGTCCGTTCCCTGCCGAAACCGCGCGACTTCTTCGCAAACGACCGCGACTGTGTATTGACGAATGCGAAACGTTCCAAACTGCGTCAAATGTAAACGGAACTTGCGTCCTGGAATAATTGGGTGATCGGAAAGCTCCAGAAGCGTTGCGCCGACACTCAATGCCGCAAGTACAAGATTGATTCCCCACGCAATTAAACCAACGCCCACAAGACAAAAGAAAATCGCAAAAAGCCGCGAAAAAATCGACACTGATCCTTTCTCGTCCGTGAAAAAAACGCAAAATAAAATCACCCAAGAAATCACGTTCCAGAAAAAGCCGAGAAGAATCGCTCCGAAAACGCGAATCATCGAAATTTGCGAGGTCGGCAGACGAAACGCAAGCCGCGTGCCGGGACTATCGTTGAGCGTTACGTGAGCGGGAACCGCCGGAAACTGCGTTTGTGTTTTGTGACCAGTGAGAAACGGAACAACCGGAAACAGTTTACTCGTAAAACGCCTTCTGAAAAAACCGTGACGGCACATTGTCAACCAAAGTCCGACAAAACCGGAACCGGCAAGCGAAACCGGAATCATCAGGAAAAACCACCCCCACATCGGAGACGGATGAAACAAAATCGCATACTTCGGATCGGAAATTTTTACCCAACACGGATATTGTTCCTGTTTTTTATACGAATCGACAATTTTTTGGATCGTTTCCAAATCGTCAACATAACCCAACTCCGAATCGGCAACGAGCATTGATTCGTCGTAAGTCCATAATCGATAATTTTGTTCATGAAATTGATATTCGATAAAAATTTCCGGTCGGTAAAACAGAATATAATTACGTTTTGTTTCCGCAATTTTTGTGTCCAAAACCGTACAAACCGTTTGTTCAAAATTGCGGTTAAAATTCCAATTCGGCAAAACCCAAGAATAAAAATGAAGAATAAAAAATACCGCACCGACAACCAGCAAAAATCCGTGCAAGAAAATCGCAGGCGGTATCCGTACAGCATACAACAAAAAAGAACGCTCAACGGAACGAAAAAATGAACACATAAAACGAAGACAACGCATGATTTTTGCAAGTTCTTTAAGGAATGAGGGACTTGCCGTAGAAATAAACCGAACAATAATTCAAGACAAAATTACCGCCAAAATCTATTTTTTCTCCGTACACGTTGTATTATAGGTTGAAATGCCGTCATGACAACCTCATGCTACGCACTACAGATAAAAAAGTCCTGCTTATTCCATATTTGGGGAAGAGGTTGACTTATAACTCATGTTACGCATAGCAGTGAACATTCAGGACACACCCGCGTCCGGATTTTTCTCTCGGACGCCGGCTCGCGGGGCTCCGACGTCCCATCGGAGACGGCAATTCTTGGTTTTTGAGGTTCATTTTCTCGAAATTCTTTATTGATAAGGGTTTAGGGAACGTCCCGAAGTCAGTT
>JAIRYX010000239.1 GCA_031267635.1 Planctomycetaceae bacterium | reverse complement strand
ATTAACTCATGTTACGCATAGCAGTGAACATTCAGGACACACCCGCGTCCGGATTTTTCTCTCGGACGCCGGCTCGCGGGGCTCCGACGTCCCATCGGAGACGGCAATTCTTGGCTTTTGAGGTTCATTTTCTCGAAATTCTTTATTGATAAGGGTTTAGGGAACGTCCCGAAGTCAGTTTGGGAACTCCCAACGTCGGTTATTGGCTTCAATAATTCATTTATTGGCTTCAATAATCCGGTTATTGGCTTCAATAATCCGGTTATTGGCTTCAATAATTCGGTTATTGGCTTCAATAATTCATTTATTGGCTTCAATAATCCGGTTATTGGCTTCAATAATCCGGTTATTGGCTTCAATAATTCGGTTATTGAAGCCAAATTTTACGTTCACGACGTCAAATTTCCGATTTCCGGCGCTCGCTCGAAGGAATACGAGGGACGCTTGGGACTTTGAGAGGTTGTTTTTTGATTTTTGAGTATTTGCGTAACGTGAGTTAAAAACAACATCACGGCAAAAATTGAATCGGTCTGATTTCACCGCAGACTCCATGTGATTCTTATACTTTAACCGAGACCAATCGACAATGAGCAGGGCGTATTCTTCGCCGACGAGTTGCTGTCGGGCGAACTGACGGAGGGGGGAGGCGAGGGCGCAGGGAGTCGTTTTTGCATTGGCAAAAAAACGGCTCACCGCAACTGTCGCCGCAAACGCCGACTGTTCGTCTACGGGAATAGACAGACCGGCAGCGGTAAGAGGAGAGTGTTGCATCGCTTGTTTCAGCAGTATAAAATAACGCTCCGTGAGGCGTAAATCGCCTAATCCTATTTGAAAACCATACCGGAAATAATAAAAAATAAACAAAAAAATGCAATACCAAAATATCTAAACAATAATTTCCCCGACTATGCTACGCAATCAATATATATTGTCAAAACTTGTGTTAATACTTTTGTTTAGAAATTCCCTAATGATATTACCGCTAACAGAATGATATTCAATTTCTTCATAATTTTCCGGGAACCAAAGACCAGTTTTCTCATGAAGGAAAAAATTACTTGCAACATATTCTTCTTTTATTTTACCGTTCTCATAAAAAATCAATCGAGGACATATATACCCTCTTGTAGAATCAATCCAGTATTCTTGTGTTTTTTTTCCAGCAACAGATGAAATTAATTGTTTTGCAGTAGCTTGGATATCATAGGTAACACTTGATTCTATTTTAAATACTGACGCATTTGTCGTATTTTTGCTAACATTTGCTACAGAATCTTTAAACCTTTTAATTCCATTGGATGTAAATTTAAATTTATTTATGTCCGTTCCATTTAACATGGCAATACTTGCATAACGAGATGGAATTCCTCGCATTCTTCCAAAAAAGTGAAATTCCGTTAAACTTAATGGTTTATCTAATATATTAACTTGCTGGACACCTGATATACCAAGCACAGACGTCGTTGTATTCTGATATTGTCCTGACAGAAAAGTTGAAGTACTATCCCATTTTTTTAATGCGTGTTCAAACGTTGATGTTTCAATACGCCGTTTTCCCGTTTCCCATTCGTTTCCTGAAAAAAGGATAGAAAATATGAGTTTTTTATGGGCTTGACCTTCAATTTCATTTTTTACACTCTCAATAGCACTTTCTCTAAATTTGGGATTAATTTTTGCTTTGTCAATTTCGACAATACGTTTTTTACTTTGTTCTTCAATTTCTTTTGGTGAACGTGGTTCTGTAAACACATCAAGTTCGAAATCTGCGTAACCGGAATGAATTAAAGTAGGATTTGCCCCTTGATATTGACAAGCACTAATAAACAAGTCAATACCCTCTTCTTCTGCAACACATGGATTTGATAAACTGACTAATAAACCTACACTCAAACAAAATATATATTTTTTAAAATTACGGTAAAATAACATTAAAACATTCACCCTCTCAAACTTATATAGTATTTTGAATACTTCTTAACAATAACAATTCTAATCATACTAATCTACCATAGTCTAAAGACTTTTAAATGTCTTTAGACTATGGTAGATTAGTATTTAACAAGTCGTTCCACCGCCAGTTTTATGTAAAGTTGTCATATCCAACACACATGTTGACCAGCAACAGGAATCTGCTGTTGTAGCACCAGTGCAGACTAAACTACAACCACCTGTAACTAAAGCACACTGCAACCATGGTGGAGTCCAGCACACTAATGCAGAAGCAACTACACATGCTGCACAAGCAACATTGCCACCCATACAAGCTGCAAAACTTCCCCAAGAACCTTCCTGCAGTTTTCCTTGTATTGTTGCAAAAATATAAGCAGGTGTTTCTGTACATTCACTTTCTGGATCATCTTTGCAATAATTTAAAGCAGAATCTATTTGCATCTGTCCAACACATGCAATTGTGCTGGATGTTCCACCGGGTGCTGTAGGATTTGGAGTACATATTCCAGGACCAGCAAAAGCGGAAAGCACAGGAATTACCACAAGGGTAAAAGTCACAAACATTGTTTGTTTACATGTCATTATTAGTTTACCTTTCGTAAATTTTTTTGTTGAATTTTAATTTGGATAAACACACACTCTATAAACCATAAAACGCAATCTAATTTCACGTTTGAATGAAGCAAAACACATTAAATAAAGGATGATATTTTTTCAAAACGCAAGAAAAAGCGTAATCTATTTTCACATTTCGGTACCTGACCTTTCGTCAACTTCATTGATAAAATCGTCCATAAAAATCATTTCTTCGATATACTTGTTGTTCTTTTCGTTGTATCTTCCGATATACCTTCCAAATTTCCGTTTGACGGACTGAGGCAGGTGTACAACCGTGCCCGATTTGAGTTGCCAATTCCGTTGCCGACCAATCGGGACGAGGAAATTCTTCGAGCAACATTTTTACTTGTTCTTCAACAGGTGACTTGCGACGAAATTGTCGATTGTTCTCTTTCAGCGTAGCGTGTATCGCCCGTAATTCTTTCAAACAGCAAATACTAGAGATTTAAGGGTATCGTTTTCGGATGGCATTGTTTGTTTCCTGTTTGTTTTTGTTCCTATAATAGAGACCTTCTAAAAACGTGTTTTTGTGTGTGGATCAATTATTTTTGGGGGATTGTTGGTTGTTGATTTTATATACTCAAACTGTAAATAAAATCAGTACAAGAATTTGATATTACGTTATTTTTCGGTAGTAAAAAAAATTTCCCAACATGGCCACTACAAAAACACAATATCCAATGATTAGCCCAATTATACAGAAATTTATTCCTGTTGGCAAACGGATGCAAGCGATTTTACGAGGAATGTTATTTAACGATGCCGTCAACTCGCTAACAAAAAAGAACAGAAACTCGCAAGAAAACTGCGACACTTGATGCAGACGGAGGATTGATTGGGATTTTCGAGACGGGTAGGTGTTTACAAGTTTGAGTTATAGGAAACTTCCAAAAACTTCCCCCAAATATTCGTAAGCCCTTATTTTTCAACAGTCGCATGTGTTGAAAATGAGGTTTTTGAAGTCCCTTGGTGTGCAGCATGTCCCAACAGTTATACATGGTTTCGCCGCTACACATTGGGATGAAAACAGTTTGCGTTCTCTTGACATAGTCTTGAAAATCGGTTATGTTATCCTTTATGATTGATACATTAAATTATGACAATCCGCTTATAACACGCTACGCTTCTCAAGAGATGAGCCAACTTTGGGGATCGCAACGAAAATTCAGCACTTGGCGCAGACTTTGGGTCGCGTTGGCGGAAGCCGAAACGGAATTGGGGTTGCCGATAACGGAAGAACAAATCGCTGAACTTCGCGCTCACACGGACGACATTGATTTCGACGTTGCGGCGGAGTACGAAAAAAAATTACGGCACGATGTGATGGCACATGTGCATGCTTACGGCGATCTCTGTCCGAAAGCAAGGGGCGTCATTCATCTCGGCGCGACCAGTTGTTATGTAACCGATAACACCGATGCGATTTTACTGCGCGAATCGATGCGATTGATTCAGCGACGGCTCGTCACTGTCATTGATCGGCTTGCGAGATTTGCGGCAAAATATAGGGATTTGCCGTGCCTAGGATTTACGCATCTGCAACCGGCGCAACCCGTGACGGTCGGCAAACGCGCATGCCTTTGGGTGTATGATTTTGTGTTAGATTTGGCGGAATTGGAACATCGCATCGGCACAATCTGTTGTCGCGGAATCAAAGGAACAACCGGGACGCAAGCCAGTTTTCTCAAATTGTTTAACGGCAATCATGAAAAAGTCCGGCAACTCGAAAAACGTGTTTGCGATAAGATTGGTTTTGCTAAAGCGTTTGCTGTCACCGGTCAGACGTATCCGCGAAAGATTGATTCACAAGTGATAGACGTGTTGTCGTCCATTGCGCAAAGTGCGCATAAATTTGCAACCGATCTGCGAATCCTTGCGCATCGTAAAGAGATGGAAGAACCGTTTGAAACGCATCAGATCGGGTCGTCCGCGATGGCGTATAAACGGAATCCGATGCGAAGCGAGCGGATTTGTTCGTTGGCGCGTTTTGTAATGTCAATGCCCGCCAACACTGCCGCAACGCTTGCATCGCAATGTTTTGAGCGGACATTGGACGACAGCGCGAATCGTCGGTTGGTTTTGCCGCAATCGTTTCTGGCTCTCGACGCGATTTTGATTATCGCTCAAAACGTGACAGAAGGTTTGGTCGTTTATCCTAAAGTGATTGAACGAAATTTGCAGGCGGAACTTCCGTTCATGGCGACAGAAAATATTTTGATGGCGGCTGTTGAAGCAGGCGGCGACCGTCAGGAATTGCATGAACTGATTCGCCAGCACAGTCAAGCCGCCGCCGCAGTCGTCAAACAAGAAGGCGGCGATAACGATTTGATAAAACGTTTGCGAAACGATCCGGCATTTGCAGCGGTCAATGTCGATGCGGAATTGGAACCACGTTTGTATATCGGACGCGCACCAGAGCAGGTCGATGAATTTATCGCGGAACAAATTGAACCAATCCGCCGCAAATACGATAATATTCTTGCGTCCGAAACGTCGGCGGAATTGAGAGTTTGAAGTCTGTTCGTACAAAGGTTTAACGTGGAAACGCATTACAATGTGTTTCTGCATCTCGAACTGCAAATAAAATATATGATGATATAGTTATGTTTTGATTTTGTCATTCATCATGATTGTTACCCGCCCTTGTATTTCCGAATTTTCTTTGTTGCATTATGCAAAGCCGATACACCCCGAATTTTTTCGAATCGTTGCGGTGCGGGATGTGCTATTTCACGATTACCAACTTTCCGTTTGGTTGACGAGTATGGGGCATGTTGTAACATTTTCAACACATGCGTCTTGCGGCAGCGAAAATCTCCAAACGCTTTGGGTGGCGGAAATTCTCGCATCAGCTCATTTGGAAATGCCGCAATCTCCGGTGTCCGTGTTGCAGCCGCACTATTTTGAACATAAAGAAACAATTCATATCGGCAACGCCATTCGGATTGACACGGCTTTTCAGAGAGAAACGTATGAAGCGGATGTGTTTCTGGCGATGCAAAATGAACTTGCCAAAGCGAGAGAACTCGAAGGCGTGTTTTACCATTTCGGCTCAAACGGACGCATTGCACTCGGCGGATTGAGCTACATAACGCTCGAAAAATGGCAACGAAAGGTGCGGATTTGCAGCTATCACACCTTTCCAGAAAATTGCCGTATTCTGAAAACTAATTCACTCTTTTGTTGGGAATGACAAAATCTTCGGAACAACGAATTTCCATCGTCGAAGTAACGATGAACGTAATGATTACCTTTCTGTTCTATTTTTACCAATCAACCAAAATAAAAAGAAATCTCTGTGGTATTTACAACATTTCCTTAATTTCTTGATTGGGTGGTCTTGTCGCAAACCGCAAAGATGTTTAAGATATAATAGTATTCTCTGGGTTATTTGCAGAGTATCAGAATGATGAGTTATTCCGTGCGGCTTTTGTTTTGGAAAATCTAAACAACACACCGCAATTACCATTTGCAAAAAAAAATTAAAAGGGTTTCAATGGGTTATTACATAAATTTTGCGTCAATTTTATTTGCCGATGCGCCGTCAACAGAAATGCCCGAAACCGGAAAGAATGGTAGCGGAGGTGTTTTTAATCCGCAAATTGTGCTTTTTATTGTCGGTTTTTTCTTGCTGATGTACGTTTTTATGATTCTTCCGCAACGGCGAGAGAAAAACCGTTGGAACGACATGATCGAAAAAATGAAGAAAAACGACCGTGTGTTGATGTCATGCGGAATCATCGGAACGGTTCACACGGTTTCTAAAGAAAAGAATGAAATTGTGATCAAAGTTGATGACGACAGTAATACAAAAATGACGTTCTCGCTCGCCGCTGTATCGCGTGTATTCGACGAACCCAACGACAAAAAATAGATGATGGGAAACCGAAGGCAGGAGAGAAATTTTTCAATATATAAAAGAAAGATAGCAACAGCAAACCTCCCGTCTTTAGTTCTCTCGCCTAATGCTAATAAATTTTTCACCAAAATCGACAAAAACAACAAATGACATAAGTTTTTGTCTTAATACATTTTAGGATTGTTTACTTATGAAGCGGAGCAACCTGTTTTCTTCCAAACACGCCGGTCAACGTGATGCGGCAGCGGAATCTTGTACGAGCGGAACTCGCAGTTTTCGTCTGCAGCCCTACGCGATGGCGGTTGCGTTGGCGATTTTAGCGTTCAGTTTTTATCAATATCAACCTCACGCGCAGGAACAACCTGCAGACGCACAGCCCGCCGTAACTGCCGATGTGCAACCGGCGGAAAATGAGCCCGCGCAACAGGAAGTTCCAGATCCCGCGCCAGCAACGGACACAAAGCCGGAAACTGCAACATTTTCCAACACAAAATCAACAGAACCTGCGCAACCGGAAAACGATCCCAATCCGTCTGCCGAGCAACCGGCAACATCGGCGGTTACGCCAGACGTCCCCGCAGCGCCAATAACTCCTCCGGCAATTCCGCCATCGTTTCAACAACCTGTTGTGTCGGAAGGTGAAAATTCCTCGAATAATGAGGAAGCCAATAAGATATTGCAGTCGCTTCAAATGCCGGATGCGACGCCGAATCCGACCGATGCGGCAAAATCTGAACTGCCGCAAGTTGATGTAACGGCGGGAACAATCAATGTGGAAGAAATGGCTCCGCCAACGCCTTTTTTCAAAACGGACGGGGGAAAGCTTTTTGTCGGTTTTTGTATTTTTTTGTTGATTGTGGTAATCAGTTCGTTACTGTCAAATGCCGCCGCGAAATCCTGGCGGATGCAGGAACACGCCTTTAAATTTTTTGTCGTGTTGCTTGCGGTGCTCGGCTCTATTACCGCAACCGTAACAAGTTGGCATAAATTGACGCTCGGTATTGACTTGAGCGGCGGCGTCGTGTTGGTCTATGATGTGAAACCGCATCAGGACAGCGTAATTGATGAAGAAGCGACAGAAGAGAACGCTACAAAAAAAAGCGATAATGCAACCGCCGGAATCGTTTCACAAAAGGATTTTGAAGATTTGATCAAAGCAATCAACAACCGCATCAATCCGGCGGGTGTGAAAGAAATCGTTGTTCAACGTTACGGAACGAGTCAATTAAAAATCGTCATTCCGAATGCGGACAATGCGGAAGTTCGACGAATTGAGCGGCTTATCAGCGAAGCGGGAACGCTTGAGTTTCGCATTCTCGCGTCACGAAGTATGGCGGAAGATCAATCGCTCATCAGTCGCGCGGAACAGCAACCCGGCGCGGCGCGGATTTATAACGAAGCCGGAACGTTCATTGAAGGTTTATGGATTCCGATCAACGAAAAAGAAACAAACAGTTTCGAAAGCCCGCAAAATGTCACCCGTCAAAACGGCGAAATTAAGGAAATTCTTGTTTTGAAAGACCCTTATGACGTCAACGGTAGTTATTTGCGGAATATCAGTTCGGGAATGCAGCAAACGGAACAAGGTCCCAAACAAGGCGTAACGTTCTCGCTTGATTCGCGTGGAACGCAGCTTTTCGCCGGTCTGACAGGACAATACGCTTTAGGACACGAAAGCGGACGCACTCGTTTCATGGGAATCATCATGAGCGGTGAAATGTATTCCGCTCCGAGTTTGGAAACCTCGATTCCGTCGGGAAATTGTTCGATTACGTTTAATTCGCGTCCTAACGATGAAGGCGGATATAAGCTTCAACAAGACGTGCAGGACTTGTTGCAAATTATGCGTGCCGGGGCGTTGCCCGCCGATATCAGCAAACAGCCAATCAGCGAAAATCAAATGGGCGCGACGCTTGGCGATGCGACAATTCAAAACAGCAAAATTTCCGGTATCATTGCCATTGCTGGCATTTTTCTGTTCATGCTCATTTATTATCGTGCGTGTGGAATGGTCGCTTGTTTTTGCGTTGTGACGAATTTATTCCTGATTATGGCGGTTATGCTTGCTATCCGTGCGGCGTTTACGCTTTCCGGTCTTGCCGGACTCGTGTTGACGCTTGGTATGGCGGTGGATGCGAACATTCTGATTTATGAGCGTTTGCGGGAAGAAATGAACGCCGGTTCGACGTTGCGGCTTGCGATTCGTAACGCATTTGCTCGTGCGGCGTCGGCAATTATTGACTCTAACGTAACGACGCTGATTGTCGCTGTCATCTTATATCTTGTCGGAACGGAGCAAACGAAAGGTTTCGCGGTTACGCTGTTTCTCGGCGTTGTCTTTACCATGTTTACGGCGGTTTATTGTGCTCACATCGTTTTCGACATTGCGGAACGCCGTCGGTGGATGACGAAAGCAACGATGCTTCGGATTTTCAACCGTCCGAACGTCAACTTTATGGGCGCGAGAAAATATTCCGTTGCGATTTTCGCAGTGTTGTGCGTTTTGAGCGTCATTTTCGTGCTGGCACGCGGTAAAACGTTGTATGACATTGATTTTGTCGGCGGCGTTTCGGTCGAGGTCGTTTTCAAAGAATCGCAAAATGACGAAGAAGTCCGGAAAGCGTTGAGCAACGAAGGTCTTGCGGATTTAACGGTAACGACAGTACGCGATGCGCTGGAAAATAACGAGGGCGATAAAAACGTTGCGGCAACGCAATTGACGCATTTTACAATTACCGCCGCGACTCCTCCAGATAAAAACGCGAATGAATATCTGAAAGAAATTACGTCCACCGTCAAGAAAACGTTCGGCGATAAGCTGATTTACGACACGATTGATTTTACGTCAACGGAATCGGCAACTTCTGCCGGAACGATACAAACCGTTGCGAAGATTACGGTTGATCCGTCGATGAATTATAAATCGCTTGATCAATACATCAAGGATTATATGCATCAATTGGCGGAATCGGAAGACGAAGCGAACAAACTTCCGAACATTTTTTCTTACACGATTACTTCGGAAGAAAACGCGGATGCTGCGGAAACATCTAAACCGTATAAAAGTTGGACGGTAACGTTTAACGGCGACAAAGCGAATGTGGACAAAGTGCTGAGTACGCTGGAAGTGGATTTTGACGCGAATCCTTGGTTCCCTGCGTCGAATACGATTGGCGGCGTGGTGGCGACTTATGCCCGCGTTGCGTCGGTCGCGGCGATTCTGGCAAGTTTTGTCGCGATTGTGCTTTACCTTTGGCTACGGTTCCACAAGATGTATTTCGGTCTCGCGGCAGTGGTCACGCTGATCAATAACATTCTTATTACGTTCGGCGCGATTAGCGTGAGTTTTTGGCTTCGCCCGTATTTGGGATTTTTGCAGGTGGAAGAATTTAAGATCGGGTCGACTGTCATTGCGGCGTTCCTGACAATTATCGGTTACTCCATTAACGATACGATTATTTTGTTCGACCGTATCCGCGAAGTTCGCGGCAAATCATCGTTGTTGACGATTGAACATATCAATCAAAGTACGAATCAGGTGTTATCCCGAACATTGTTGACGTCCGGCACAACACTATTTGTGATTTTCGTGTTATATTTTCTCGGCGGCGCGGGCTTACACACTTTTGCGTATGCGTTAGCGGTCGGAATCACAGTCGGAACTTTCGGATCCATTTTCCTTGCGTCGCCTCTACTTTACTGGATGGTCAACGAACCGGGCAGCAAAGGCAAAACGTCTCCAAAGAATAAATCTGGAAAATATGACAGAATGTCGCGATGAGGTTCGGATAGAATAAAATTGATATTTGTAACTAACTATTCAGTTGCTCAAACCAAATCAATTTGCACGGTAGCTGGTAACTACAGCCAATTTCCCTTGATATGAAAAATGTCAAGGGAAATTGCGTGACTTTGTAGTACGGATAATTATGACAGTTGCCGTGTGGATGTATTTGGATTAGGTTGGACAACTGAATGGTTACAATTTTTTTATGCCACAACGCGCAACAGTTGCGACGGCTTTTCCATGTTTTCCTCGACAAAGATTGCGTATTCGGGGAAATTCGCCACAACATCCGTGATGTCGAGTATTCCGAGCGGAACGCGGTTTTCGTCAATGACCGGTAATTCACTGATTTTCCGCTTCGCCATAATCGCCACCGCTTCAAGCATTTTTGATCTGAAAATTACAACTGCCGGTGTTTTCGTCATCACGTCTGAAACCGGCAAATCCAACTGATGATCATGCCGTTGCTCAAAAAGCCGCGCCAAGTCGCTATCGGTGAAAATTCCCGAAAGTTGCCCCGCGTTATTATGCAGCAATACCGCACCGGAACGCCGCCCGGGAACGCGATGCCGCATAAAAATTTCGCGTACCGTTTCCGTATCCGGTGCAGCGCGGCAATCGGATAACGGGCGCATGTATTCTTCGACACGGCTTAATTTTCGCCCCAAGCTTCCACCCGGATGAAATTGCGCAAAATTTTCCGCTTGAAATCCGCGTTCCGCACTCGTCACCAACGCTAACGCATCGCCGAGCGTAAGCATTGTCGTTGTACTTGTGGTCGGCGCGAGGTTGAGCGGGTCGGCTTCTTTCCGTTTTCCGAGCGTGAGAACAACTGTTGCATATCGGGCAAGCGTGTTATCGTTGGTTGCGGTAATGGCAATAATCGGCACGCCGATTTTTTTCAATGACGGCAAAATCCGTACCACTTCTTCTGTTTCGCCGCTTTGCGAAATGATCAACGCCGTATCGGATGGCGTAACACGACCTAAATCGCCGTGAATTGCTTCTGCCGGATGCAAAAAGTGACTCGGCGTTCCGGTGGAAGCAAACGTTGCCGTTAGTTTCTGTGCAATCAATCCCGCTTTTCCAATTCCTGACAAAATCACACATCCGCGGCACGTCAACAACAACTTGACCGCATCGGAAAACGGCTCATCAAGCGATTCCGCCGTCTCTAACACGGCATTTCCTTCGTGCCGCATAATTTCACGGGCTTTT
The DNA here is from genome assembly GCA_031267635.1 of Planctomycetaceae bacterium. Lineage (GTDB taxonomy): Bacteria > Planctomycetota > Planctomycetia > Pirellulales > Thermoguttaceae > WRMR01. The sequence continues at coordinate 7,684 of JAIRYX010000239.1, read as the reverse complement.
TCGAGTCGCGTTTTTACGTCAAATTTTTCCAAATGAGCATGACGTAAATCGTCCGCGTTACCTCGGCTCAATGAGAAATTTTGTCTATCCTTCCAGCTTCCTTGCATGATCATCTCCTAATATGTGAAAACGCTTTTATTCCTACTATTGATTTTCATGATTTTACATAAATTTTATTTAAGATTCAAGAGGAATTTTAATCAGTCTTGGTGCGTTGAAGAAACGTTACGGAAGGAACATAAGTGACGCCCTTATTAAGGAGGGCTTGAGAGTAAAAAATATTCAGAACTCATGTTACGCATGAATTCTGTAAGTATTTTTCATTGTAATTGTCCGTATCTTTTTAGAAAAAGAAGCGTATCTCTTTTTAGAATCGCATGACAAGACAGTCTTTCCTGATGTGTAATATTTTATACTTCTTATGAACCCTCAGTTAAAACTGGGGGTATTCACAGGGAACGCCTACTACGAAGTTCCTCAATTTCTCTCGATATGAAAAATGTCAAGTGAAATTGCGTGACTTTGTGCTACGGCGTAATTCGGAAAAGTTGTTACTGGACACGACTAAGTAGAGAACCATATTTCGGACTGAATTTAGACTTTGTGTAACATGAGAAAATAATAAAAGGGATCTTCTAAAAACCTTATTTTCAACAAATGCGACCGTTGAAAATAAGGACTTACGAATGCTTGGGGGGAGGTTTTTAGAAGTTCCTTCTACGAAACGCACGAGATCATCTACGGATTTATTGGGGTTGAGCGACTGAATAGTTACAAAAACGAATTTTCAAATGTGATAAATATAACACTTTCTAATTCTATTTTTTTTTTTGATTATTTTATCAAAAATTTTTCTTTTGACTCTTGTAAAGTATTCCGGGTAGGTGTATCCTGATTAACAGAACTTTGAAATATTGGGAGCGAAAAATTATCAACCGTTTCATTCATTCTTGTTGACAATCATTTCCTAAAATGGAGCATTAAAGATGAACATCTTCTCGAAAATCTTTCGTTCTGCAAAAGCAGAAAAACAAGTCAACCGCAGCAACTTCCGCTCACGTTCTTTGAACATAGAACCGCTTGAAGATCGTGCGTTGCTTTCCGCCACGCCGTTAGAACCGCAATCCCCTGTTCTTTTCATCTGTCCGCCTTATGAACCGCTCAACGTTTGGGCTGCTGAAGCGGACGTTTCGGCTGCACCGCCGTATTCTCTTGAGGAAACTTTTTTATTGCACAGCAATCCCGACGCGCATCATGTCATTTATCTGGATTTCAACGGTCATACCACAACCGGTACGGAATGGAACAATAGCTATAACTATAGTAACCCTATCTCCACGCCGGCTTATTCGTTTGAGGGGGATTTGTCGTCGTTCAGCAATGCGGAAAAAGAACGGATTCAATATATCTGGCAACGTGTCGCCGAAGATTTTGCACCGTTCAATGTCGATGTAACGACGGAAGAACCGGATATCAGCCATTTGATAAAAACGTCAACAACTTACGACGCCGACGGTTATTGGGGAATCCGCGTTGTTATCGGCGGAAGTTCCTCTTGGTTGAGAGAAAGTGCGGGCGGCGTTGCTTATCTTGGCTCGTTTAATTGGAACAGCAACACGCCGGTTTTTGTTTTTCCAAATAATCTTAATAATGGTTCGGAAAAAGCGGTTGCTGAAGCGATTTCGCATGAAGTCGGTCATAGTTTGGGATTGTTGCATGACGGACAATATGGTACTGAATACTACCCCGGCGCAAACGGCTGGGCTCCGATTATGGGAGTCGGTTATGATCAGCCGGTAGTTCAATGGAGTCGAGGAGAATACCCCGGAGCAACAAATTCTGAAGACGATCTCGCGATTATTACCGGCGAGTTAATCAACGATTCGACGAGTTTTTACGGCGGCAACGGTTTCAGTTACCGCGAAGACGATTACGGCGACACACCGGAGACCGCCGGTTTTCTGGAAGTCAACGGCGTAAATTTTTCCGCAAGCGGAATCATTGAGCAAAATACTGATGTTGATTATTTCGCGTTTACTTTGCCGCAATCAAATTATGTTCAATTCTCTATCAAGTCCGGGACACGCGACGCAAATCTCAACGTTCTTGCCAAAATTTACAACTCCGCTGATTCCGACACGCCGATTGCTATCGGTGATCCTCTCGATTCTCTTGATGCGTTTGTTTCTACCAAGAATCTTGCCGCCGGAACCTATTATTTAACGATTGAAGGAACCTCGCAACCTAACGTCTTTACCGATTACGCCAGTATCGGTACTTATACCATCACGGGAAATTTTTCTCCGGTTGACGCAACAGGCGACTTTCCTTCTACGATTGTTACGACGCTTGAGGATATTGTTGATCCCAACGATGGAAAGATTTCGATTCGTGAAGCGATTGATTATACCGTAACACACAATGTGGGAAACGTTGTTCGGTTTGACGCGTCGCTGAAAAACGGAACGATTCTGCTCGACGGCGAAATTGTTATCAAGCAAGACATAACGATTGATGGTGGAAAAAATAATATCACGATTGACGCAAACCAGCGATCAAGAGTGATGAATATTACAGGTAGTAAATTGAATGTCACATTGGATGGTTTAACGATAACAGGCGGACATACGGCTGCCGATGGTGGAGGAATTTATTTTTCCAGTTCTTATGGCGCTTTGATTGTAAGTAACAGTACGATTTTAGGAAACACCGCATTTTCTAATAATGGTACAGGGAATTATTATGGTGGTGGCATTTATATTGCCGGTTCTTATGGTCATTCATCAATAATAAATACGGTCATTTCAGAAAATACATCTTCCTATTCTGGCGGTGGAATAGCTTTTAGAGATGGCGGCGTCCTGACAATTATTGATAGTACAATTTCTAAAAACACAACTCATACATACGGCGGCGGAATCTTTAATTATGCCTCTACGTCATCACCAACTAACGCATCGGCGATTGTGAATATCACCAATTCTGTGATTACTGAAAACGACGCCAAATTGGGCGGCGGAATTACCAACTTTGGACTCATGACCATCACTAATTCTAGTATTACGGAAAATACAGCTTCCTTCAGAGATAACGGTGCACGAGGCGGCGCTATCCATAATTGGATGACATTGATTATTATCAATTCCACGATAGCGAGAAACTCCGTCGATATTTCTACCAACCCAGACGGAAGTATCGCTTGCGGCGGAATTAATAATTATTCCAATGGTAGTTTAACACTGAGGAACACAATTATTGCGGAAAATACAGCAGCCGGTTTACCGAGTGATATTGATTGGTCTTCTCCCGTTTCTACTAATTACAGCGGGATTCAAGGTTACAATAATTTGACTTCATTTGAAGATTGGACAAGGGATTTCGGCACAAATTACGTTTACAATTCTTCAAAACCGTTGTTTGTCGGTAAGTTGGAAGATGGAACTTATGATTATCATCTTGCGGTTGATTCGCCTGCAATTAACGCGGGCGATAACGCTTGGGTTCCGCAGGAAATCACGACGGATATTGAAGGCAACACGCGGATTCAAGGTGGTGTTGTGGATATCGGCGCGTATGAATTTTACGAAAGAAATACTATCATTGTGACGACCGAATCAGATACTATCGCCGACGACGGAGTGACGTCATTGCGTGAGGCAATCCTGTGGGCAACGCCGGAAAATAACATCATTACATTCGACCAGTCGTTGAACGGCAAGACGCTTGTGATGACTGGCGGCGTTTTTTATATTAATGAAGACATTGTTATTGAAGGAACGGGACGCGATCTCTTCACCATTGACGGAAACGGCGGACAAATTTTCCGTATCGGCGGAAGAACCAACGCAGTCATTTCCGGTTTAACGCTCCAAAACGGTAGTTCTTCCGACGGCGGTGCTGTTTACGGCGCGGAAACATCAAACATCACGATTTCTGAAAGTACGCTTTCCAACAACCGTGCAATCCGCGGCGGCGCGATTTTTACGTTTGGAAATCTGACATTGATTGACACAGACCTTATCAATAACACTGCAAATTACGGCGGCGGCGCTATCATGAATATTCCCGGTTACGGCGACGCGGTGATTGATATAACCGGTGGACATATGATCGGCAACACGGCGTCTTATAACGGCGGCGCGATTTACAGCCGCGGCGACGGACAAAATATTATTGTCAATTTAACCGGCGTTGAAATTTCAAAGAATCGGGGAATGCACGGCGGCGCGGTTTCAGCGGGAGCGGCAAACGTTCATCTCACGGTGAAAGAATGCTTGATTACCGAAAATACCGCGCAAAATCACGGCGGCGGTCTTGATATTTGGGGACCAAACGGCACGTTGGACATAATAAACAGCGTTATCACTGGAAATACTGCCGCAAGAGGCGGTGGTATTCATGCGGAATTGGGAAACAATAGTACTGCCGTGATTACCAACTCGCTCATCGCAAAGAATACGTCTAATGAAGGAAGCGGTATTGCATTTTTTAGCAATGAGAATACGCAATTGATTCTGAACAATACAACCGTTGCCGATAACACAGGAAGTTACGGAATATTCAGCCCTTACGCCATGATCGTCTTGAAAAACAGTTTGGTGGCAAATCAATTTGCGGCGGACGTTTACGGGCAAGTTGACGCGGCATATTCTCTGATTGCAAACGGCGAGGGAATTTCGTTTGTGCAGAATGATCACAACATTATCGGCACGCCGGAGTATCCGATTGATCCGCTTTTTGCGAATCGTGAAGCCGGATTTTATTTGCTCTTGCCAAACAGTCCTGCTGTGAATACTGGAAATAACGCTTTGATTCCTGCGGGAATTACTACGGATTTAAACGGCAATGCGCGGATTGTCGGCAACGCGGTGGACATCGGCGCGTATGAAAGTTCTGATGTGCCGGATATCGAAACGCCGTCAACGATTGTTACAACAGAAAACGATATTGTCAATCCGTATGACCATGAAATTTCATTGCGCGAGGCGATTCAGTACGCAAACGCAACGAATTTCACGGTGACATTTGCCGCGTCGATGAGCGGAAAAACAATCAAACTGTCGCATGGCGAAATCGTTCTTAATAAAAATCTCACGATTAACGGTTCCGGCGGCAATATTATTATTGACGCAGATCAAAAATCACGCGTGTTGATAGTTCGTCAAAACGCAAACGTCACACTGGTAGGATTGACAATCACTGGAGGAAAAGCGGAAGAGTATCAATCTCAAATTGAAAGTTCTCCTCATGGCGGCGGGATTTTCAATCAAGGAACATTGACCGTGATTGATTCTAAAATTATTGAAAACACCGCACAAGTAGGCGGCGGTGGTCTTTTCAATATTAATGGAATATTGACGGTCATAAACAGTTTGATTGCCGATAATACGGCACTATTGGGAAGCGGATTATTGAATGACGTTGGCTCAAATAAAACGACCATCACAAACTCAACAATAACAAACAACACAGCAACGCAAGGGAGTGGCGGCGGAATTTACACAACAGATATTCTCAATATCAACAATACGATTATTACCGGAAACACAGCTAACACCAATCTTGATATTCGAGGACCTGCGCGAGGAAATCAGAACCTGTCTTCTTACATACAATGGATTGATTCAGGAAATACAAATCTTGTTTACGATCCGTCGCAGCAACTTTTTATTGATGCGGCAAACGGCGATTATCATTTAGCGGAAAGTTCGCAAGCGGTCAATTCCGGGTCGAATACGTTAATTACGCCGGGAATCACAAAAGATATTGAAGGAAACGACCGGATTCAAGGCGGTGTTGTGGATATCGGCGCGTATGAATCTCCGTATGCGATCCAGCCCATTGTTGTTACGACTGAATTGGACGTTGTGGATTTATCCGACGGTTTGACTTCGCTCCGTGAGGCAATCAACGAAGCAATCGGCGGACGTTTATTCGTAACGTTTGATGAATCGTTGGCGGGAAAAACAATCCATCTGCTCGACGGAGAAATTGTTATTGACAAAACCATTCAGATTGATGCGGGACATTTGAATATTACGATTGATGCCGACCAAAAATCCCGCGTGTTGGTGGTTCGTCAAAACACAAACGTCACATTGGTGGGATTGACAATTACTGGAGGAAAAGCGGAATCGTCTCAATCTCAAATTGAAGGTTCTCCTTATGGCGGTGGAATTTTCAACCAGGGAACGTTGATTGTAAGTAGTTCTAAAATCATTGAAAACACCGCACGAGTAGGTGGCGGGATTTTCAATGCAAATGGAATATTGACAGTCACAAACAGTTTGATTGCCGATAATACTGCAATTTCCGATGGCGGCGGATTATTACATTCTGGAATGTCAGGCAAAGTAACGATTACAAACTCAACAATCACAAACAACACAACAATACAAGGTCACGGTGGCGGAATTTGTACAACAGATCTTATAACGATCAATAACACAATCGTTTTAGAAAATACAGCGATTTATGATCCTGGCATTTCCGGACCAGTTCAAGGAAGTAATAATTTGTCTTCCTATTTGATACAAGGAGACAATTCAGAAAATACGAATCTTGTTTACGATCCGTCGTTACCGCTTTTTGTCGATCCGGCAAACGGCGATTATCGCCTTGACGTCAATTCGCAAGCGATCAACAAAGGAAACAACGACCTTGCCAATGCCGCCGGACTTGACGCCGATTCTCTTGACTTGGCGGAAAAATTGAGAATTTACGACGGCACAATTGACATTGGCGCGTATGAGTCTCAATCGGTTATTGTTACGGAGTTGGAAACGCCGTCGGTTCTTGTGACCACGAACATTGATAAAATCAATCCTTACGACGGTTTGATTTCGATTCGTGAAGCGATTCTCTATGCGGATGACGAACATTCCGTAATAACGTTTGATAGATCGCTGGCAGGAAGAACAATCCGTCTGCTTGGTGAAGAAATTGTTATTGATAAAACAGTTCAGATTGACGCGAAGAATTTGAATATTACGCTTGACGCGAACCAAAAATCCCGCGTGTTGTTGATTCGTCCAAACGCAAACGTGACTTTAATTGGATTGACTTTCATGAACGGTAATGCCCATTCGTCGCAATATGTTTCTTCATTTTCGGGCGGCGGAATTTTCAATCAGGGAATGTTGACAGTGATTGGTTCTAAAATTATTGAAAACACCGCACAAGACGGTGGCGGGTTTTTCAACGCTAGTGGAGTATTGACGGTCATAAACAGTTTGATTGCCGATAATACAGCAACTTACGATGGCGGCGGATTGTTCCATGCCGGATTGTCAGACAAAGTGATCATCACAAACTCAACAATCACAAACAACACAACAATACGAGGTATTGGCGGCGGAATTTACACAGCAAGTCTTCTCAATATCAATAATACGATTATTGCCGGAAATATCGCTATTTCTCCTCTTGAGTTTGATATTGACGGTGTTGCACGAGGAAACAATAACCTCTCTTCTTACACACACTGGACCTATTCAGATTCAGGAAATACAAATCTCATTTACGATCCATCGTTACCGCTTTTTGTCGATGCGGCAAACGGCGATTATCATTTAGCCGAACGCTCGCAGGCGATTGACCGAGGAGATGACACATTTGCCGTTGACTCGGCAGGAAATTCGCTTGTTTATGATGTTACGGGCGAAATGTTGCGAAAACTCGGAAA
>JAIRYX010000238.1 GCA_031267635.1 Planctomycetaceae bacterium | reverse complement strand
CAATTGGCTCATTGACCGCCTGGACTTTACCGGAAAAACCGCGAAACGCATGTAATCCTTGCTCGCCCGTCTCGGCTTGGCAAAATGAACGATTAACTTTTTTATGCCAATTTAACATGTGTTTGGATGCTTATTTTAAGAGAGCTGATGGGAATTTGCAAAAGTTTAGTTATTTTCTTCAAAAATGGTATTTCAAACATCCTGAAGCTCGACCGATCAAAATTGCCTATACCGGCACGGAATCCTTGGAGCGTTTGGGAATCAAAGACAACCAACAACCGCCCCAACAACCGGAATCGGGCTGGTTTGTCCTCGGCATCAATGAACTTTACAGCAACTCAAAACAATATGAATGGTTGAAACAATTTGAACCAATTGACATGATTGGTTATTCGATTTATATTTATTATATTACGACAGAAGACGCAAACCGTGTGCGCCGCAAAATGGGGTTACCGGAAATTGAAGCGACAACGTCAGAGCAAAATGAAACAAATTCCCCACTATAAGAAGTGGTTGAAAAACTCTACCGGTATCTGAAACCTGCTATCTGAAATTTCTTTTCAATATCAAAAGGAAAACTTATGACTCGCCAAGAAGCGTGGGAATTGTTGACAAAATACAATCAGGAGCAGTTTCATCTTTATCATGCGCGAGTGATGGAAGGTGTAATGAAACATTTTGCGAAAAAAGAAGGTTTTGCCGATGACGCGGAATTTTGGGGAATTGTCGGGTTGTTGCATGATCTTGATTTTGAGCAATTTCCGCAAGAACATTGCATTCGTCAGCAGGAAATCATGAAAGAACACAACGTTGAGCCGCGAATTATTCGGGCAACAGCGTCACATGGCTGGGCGATTACGGTGGAAATCCCGCCGGAGCATCGCATGGAAAAAATTCTTTACGCGACCGACGAACTCACCGGTTTGATTGGAGCGGCGGCGTTGATGCGTCCTTCGAAAAGCATTCGCGACATGGAAACAAAATCCATCAAGAAAAAATTCAAAACGCCGGCTTTTGCCGCAGGGTGTTCCCGCGAAGTCATTCAACGCGGTGCGGATTTGCTGGAATGGTCGCTTGAGGAGCTTTTTGCTCAAACGCTCGAAGCGATGAAAAGCGTGGAGTTTATTCCGTGAGAGAATCCTTTCTCAAATGATTTTTGAAACAATATCAAAAAAAAGAAATGGGTAGGGTGAATTTTTGCAAAATTCCTATATAATAGAAAAGCTTTTTCCAACATCAACAATGTTTTTAGAAATTTAGGAGCACATTATGTCCTCTTGCGGTAAAAAAAATTGCGGTTGTTCTAATCTGGGAACCGGTGCGGTGCGGCGAAGAGGTTTTCTCGGATTCCTTTTTGGATTGGCTGGCGGCATAATTGCTTCGGCAACGCCAATTTGCGCGGCAATTAAGTCTGTGATTGTTCCGCTTAAAGACACAGGTTTGGGTGGAAAATTTTATCCTCTGGTTTCTTTGGAATCGCTCGACGAAACGCCGCAAAAATTCCCGATAGCGGACGACGTCAAAGACGCTTGGATCACTTTGCCGCATCAGACAATCGGCAACGTTTATGTCCGAAAGATCAAAGAAGGCGGCGAGACAAAAGTTCTTGCGTGGCAATCACTTTGTCCTCACGCCGGTTGCACTATTGGACTGAAGACGCAGAAAAATCCTGATACTCAAAATGTCGAACTGCTTTTTGCTTGTCCTTGCCATGTCGCTCATTTCGATTTGAACGGTCAATTACTTGACAAAAAACCCGACGCTCCGCGAAACATGGATTCGCTGGAAACAAAAATCGAAAACGGTCAAGTCTTTGTCAAATTTGAAGTATTCACTTTCGGCACGCGAGAGAAAAAAGCGTCGTCATGAACGTTTTCTCAAATGGCAAATTTCGTATCATGAAATTCGCTAAAAACTACTTTTTCCCCAAAAAATAAGTTCACAGAGAAATTATTATGAAGTCTCAATAGTACCTTGCTTATTCACAGCTTGTTATAAAAAAACAAAAACAACCTATGTGAACTTTCTGGTTATTCTTAAAAGTATGTTTATGGTAAATTGACAATATAATTTAGGGCTATTTCAAATTTTAGGAGAACGACAGTGACTGTTGGTAAATTATTATTCCATCGTGCGATGAAATTGTCGGGAACGATTTTGTTTTTCTTTTTGCCGTTCGTTGGTTTGTCGGTCAATGCGCAGGAGTGGAGGATTTGGATGGACATTACCGGCAAATTTTCAGTCGAGGCAAAATTGCTCAAATCCGACGAAAAACAAGCCGAACTCGAAAAAAAAGACGGACGTGTTGTCACGCTTTCTATTGACAAGTTGAGTTCCAAAGACCGTTTGTACATTCAGCAGCAACAAGCGGCGGAAAAAGAGAATCCGTTTGCCGGCGGGACTTCGGTCTCGGGAAAACTGCCGCAAACAACATTGCGTACTCCTCCATCTGATTCTGCGTCAATTGATTCAGCAAAAGTGCGAGAAGGATCCCCGGCAAACGCAAAAAAGGTTCTTGCGGGTAGCGTCAATGGTTGGCATTATAAACCACAGCCGGTTGCGTTTTCCGGCGAAAAAGTCGGTTATAAACCCACAGTCATGACAACGCAAAAAAACAGCGTTTCTCTTTACGAAGCGTTGGATATTGTTAAAGGCAAAGACGGCGTTTACGCAGTTGCTGCGTATGACGATCACAAGCAGAAAAAAACGATAGTGCATTATATCAATGCGACAACCGGAAAAGCGACTAATCATCTACTTCCGTATAAAGGTAAAATTTGGGGGTTATCGCCCGATGGAAAAATTTTACTTGCGACCTATAATGAGTTTGACGATAAAACCGCGAAACATCGTGTTGATTTTTTCCGTTTTGACAACGAACAATTAACGCCGTTCACCGCGCTAATTCCCTATGCGGATAGCGAACATGATTATCAGCGTGATGTGAAATGGGCGGCATGGGTGACACAAGGTCACATTCTGACGCTCGGACAAAACCATAATTTGCGGCTTTGGGACATAAAAACCGCCAAAGCTGTTTATACTATGACTGTCGGAGTCGGCGAAATTCAATTAAGCAACGACCGTCAGGTTATGATTTATCAAACGAAATCAGGATTTGGAATTTCCGAAACCGCGACTGGAAAAACGCTCGGCGTGATTCCTTACAAAGAACAACCGTTAGGAGTCCGTTATGATTTTTCACCGGACAATACAAAATTACTTATAGCGATACATGGAAAATTGAATACGGCACAAGGTCGAGTCGAAGGTTTTGGCGAACAGGCACATGTTCTTTCGATTTGGGATTTGACGACCGGCAATAAAATCGGCGAAGTCAACGTTGATCCGACGCCTACGAATCCGTATTGGGTGGACAACCGCATGATTCTCAAAGGAAATACGCTTTATGACACGGAAACCGGAATCCCTGTTTGTTATTATCAAGGACACTACTCTCGGGGACGTTCTTTTGACGGACTTTTCTGGTATTTGCTCAATGGTTCGTTTGGAAGCGGCGAATCGGTTTTGGCGTTTGCTAAATTGCCGCAGCAAGCCGCGTTAGATGCAATCAAAAAAATCAAAGTAACCGACAAATTCGCGTTATACCCCGGTGTGAATGTGAGTGTGAAAATTGAAACCGACGGTTCCGCGAAAGAAGCGGATATTCGTAAGAAGCTGGAAGAAAATCTGAAAGCGTGTGGTTTTGTTGTGAAGAACGATGCAAAAGTTCAATTTATTGCCAAAGTCAGCAAAGCGGCGGAAGGCGACGTCGCTTACGGTTCGCCGAGTGAATTTCCGTTTGCGCCGTCGCCGTTTCGGCGGGGACCCGAAGTTGAAGTGAAAATCACAGCTTACGCCAGTGAGTTGCGGATTACGAATAATGACAAAGCTTTTTGGGGAGCGCGGATTCTTGCCGTACCGGAAAGGATTGAGTTCTCCAAAGACAAATCCATTCAGGAAACGGCAGACGAGCTTTGCACGCCCGACTTGGATTTCTTCGCCAAAACACAAATTCCACGTTATCACAACGGCGAACCGCCCGCAAAAAAAACGATTCCGGTTGTAGAAAACACCGCCGCGTTAATTCAGGCGGAATTAACCGTAAACGGAGTGCGTGAAAGGTAACAAACTAAAAATTAAAAAACAATGTCGCGAATGTCTCTTACTGATTCATTTCACATGCATGCCTTTAAGAACTTGAACAGTAAACAACACACAAAACATTTCTAGCAAAATACGTGAATTTTCGTGGAACATAAAATTTTTTGTTCATGGTTTCAATAAATAAAAAAAGGAAAAAACAGAATGATTCAATGGCTTAATGATCGAACCGGTGCGGTAACTGGATTGAAAACTTGTTGGTATTGGACAGTTCCGGCAACAAAGTGTGTTTTCCGACAGATTCCGATAGTGATCGTGTTCGCGTTTCTCGTGCAGGCGATTACAGGCGTGATCATGTGGGCGCATTATTCGCCGAGTTCGCAAACGGCTTGGGAAAGCGTCTTCTTTTTTCAATATCACATTCCGTTCGGCTGGCTGATTCGCGGGCTGCATCATTATGCGGCGCAGTTGATTGTCGGGATACTCGGCTTTTACATTCTTGCGTCGATTTTTCGGTACTCGTATCGTTCGCCGCGCGAGTTTGTCTTTTGGGGAGCGTTGATTTTGCTCTTGTTGTCCGTGTGCAGTTGCTTGACAGGCGATCTGATGTCGTGGTCGCTCACCGGCTACTCGGCGACATTGGTGCGGGTGCGTTTTTTGCAGATGCTGCCGATTGTTGGAAACGATTTGTTCAAACTCGTACTCGGCAATCCCGGTCCCGGATTCGGTACTTACACATTGACGCGGTTTCTTGTGTTGCACGTTATGGTTTTCGGCGGCGGATTTTTCGCGTTTTTAGTGTTGTGGAGATTTTTCGATTTCCGCGCACGCAAAATTGAAATCGCGCAAAACGCGGCGGAAGCCGTTTATCAACGTCGCATGGCAGCAAGTTCCAGCGAACCAAGCGGCGCAAATGCGAATGAAAAGCCATCGAAAAAGGCGGCGAAAGAAGAACGCCCAAAATTGGCGTATTTCTGGTCGGGACAAGCGTTTTTCGCGGCGGTTGCGTGTGCGGTTTTTCTCACGGCGTCGCTCGCGTTGGTGTTTCAACATGATCTTGCGGAAAAATATCTGCCGCATCGTTCCAAAGCCGAAACCGCCGCAAACGATACCAAAGTCGAAAAGACGCAAGCGGACGGCGCAAAAAAAGAATCTTCGCCAACAGAAATCGCTTATGCCGATTGGTCAACGCTACCGCGAGAATCGCAATTGGGAGCAAAACTGACGTCGCCGGCTGATACGGCAAGTTCGTATGACGCGGCGCGTCCCGAATGGTCGTTTCGTGCGTTGTATCATTTCTCGAATATGTTTTCCGCCGAGAAGAAAATTTATTCGATCTTTGTGATTCCACCGTTGATTGTGTTGTTCTTTTTTGCCGTTCCGATTTTCGGTAAATTCAAACCGTTCCGTTATCTTATCATGCTGATCACTGCGGCGTTTTTCGTTGCGTTTCTTTATATGACTTATGCGTCGTATCATCACGATTGGATAAGCGACGATTATTTGCAAGCCGAAGCGGAAACCGATGAATTGGCGGTGCGGTCGTTGGAATTGGCGTTGCGACCGGAAGGGATTCCGCCGACCGGCGCGTTGTCGCTGTTGAAAAATGACCCGAAAATTCAAGGACGGGCGATTTTCGTCCGTCATTGCGCAACATGTCATGCGTTTGAACCGCAGCCGGGAGAACTACCGCATCAAGATTTTCGACCGTACCGTCATCCCAAACCGTCAGTCATTCCCGAAACGCAAGAAGCCGGCGCAGCTCCCGAAACATGGAAAGCCACCGCGCCGAATCTTTACAATCCGATCAGCAAGTTTTGGATGAGCGGTTTTCTTGATGAAAATCGTCTCAAGTCTGATCAGTATTTTGGCGGAACGGAGTTCAAAAACGGGAGTATGATCAAAGACGTCGTCAGCGTAAATTTTCCAGCCGATGAAGATCAAGCCGCGTTTCAAGAAGACCGCGACGGTTTAAGCGAAGCGTTGTATCAAGAGGCGTTGCTGAACGCGCCGCGTAAAATGGACGGCGAGCGTCCCAAAGGAATCCATCCGAGCCATTACGAGTTGATTGAAAGTTTCGGCTGCACGGACGCGAATTGTCATAAATTTTACGGACTCGGCGAAAAGAATTTCGGCAAAGCGGTTGACCTGACCGGTTATATGTCCCGCGAATGGCTCATCGGCGCCATTGCAAACATCGGCGATCCGAAATATTACGGTGCGAAAAATACGTCGATGCCGGTTTATTTTGTTGAAGAAAAAGCGGATTCGACGCTGACCCTCGCGGAAGTGGAATTAGTCGCCGATTGGCTTCGGGGACATTGGTATCGTCCGAACCAATCGACAACCTCCGCCGTTCCTGACGTCAAAAATGGTATATCTGACAATCGCCGACACGATCAAGAGAATCAAGTTGACGCGACCGAGAAGACAAACGATGTCATTGACGTTAAAGAACAAACGGAATCGGCGGCGTCTCTCTCTGTTGAAGAAAAACTGACGGAAGAAGAACAACAGGACACGCAACCTGCCGACGCTCAACGGACGGACGAAAAAACGACCGAAGAACAAACGGCGGAAACAACAGACGATCCGCCGACTAATAATTAAGCGAAAAACGTTTTTTCAGAGGTTGCGGTTTTTTTCTCAAAGCCGAAAACCGCCCTCAATGACTGTTTGCCGGTCTTTCAAAGCAAATTGTAACTATTACGAAGTCCTTCAATTTCTCTTGATATGAAAATGTCAAATTTATAGGTATTTTACGTTGAAAAATGCCCAGTGGAATTATCACAAAAGCAATCAATATTGGTCAAAAAGGGAGTTTCGGATTCCCCCATTATCCCCAAAACACCTAACATTTCTCAAATTACCATCAATTCTCGTGTGTGCCTCACACTAACGCTTGTGTGCGTCTCACACGGCTTATATGTTCTCGTCACATGATGATTAGCGTGTCATTGCCGTTAAGGGTAGCTCGTACTGTGGATTGTTCGTGGGGGTTTGAGCAACACGGAATTATTTAGTAACTCCTGTTACGCATGAGCTATCGTAACGATTCAGCCGCTCCAACCCAATAAATCCGCACTGGGCGACTGAATAGTTACAACAAGAAAATCATTTCCGGCGGCTACCGGAAGCCGACGAAAATCTCCTATGAATAACCCTCAGTTTCACTGGAGGTTATTCATAGGGGAAATACTCGGCGTAACGTCCTCCGCAAGACAAATCCAGTGTTTCCTTCGGCGTTTTACCTCCCCAAAATGTGAGATAATCAGAAGGTTTTACCGGCAGCGTTTAAGAATATTGATCACTCGCGCTTTGTTATAATCGGGAAGTCTCCAGTGCGGCGTACTCATTTCGACATTTTCCGCGATTGCTTCCATTCCCGATGCGTCAACGTTAATATCCGCAAGTTTGGTCGGCGATTTGATTCGGCGAAACCAATTCCGTAACGCTTCAATCGTCGATTCCGCCGCGTGATTCGGCGAGCTTTCCGTTATGTCAAAGACGGCTTTTCCCAATTGCGCGAGTTGCCGCACCTGCGCCGCTCCCTGTTCCGTGTACCAAGGAAGCCAACCGGAGAGCGCAATTGAAAGCGATGCGCCATGCGGTGTGTCGAACAACGCGCTCATGCTGTGTCCAATTAAATGATTCGGCGTTGACCACGCTCCAATACCGCACGGCGAAATGCTATTCCACGCAAGAGTCGCCGCCCACATGAATGTCGCGCGGGCTTCGTAATCATCCGGTTTTTGAATCATCGTTTCCGTCACGTCAATAATCGATCGCACAACGCCCTCGACATAACGGTCTTGCAAAATCGTATTCGGATCGTTGCTTGTGAAATAACCTTCAAGCAAATGCGTTACCGAATCAACGGCGGCATACGCGGTATAAGCCGCTCCGATAGAAAAAGTTGTCGTCGGGTCGAGAATCGAAACTTTCGGCGCGAGAATCGGATTGCCCCAGCCAAATTTTTCTTTTGTTTCTTCATTTGTGATCACCGTACCGCCGTTCATTTCCGTTCCAGTCGCGGCGACAGTCAACACCGCGACAAGCGGCAACGCGCGTTCGGGCGTCGCTTGTCCGGTATAAAAATCCCAAACATCGTGCGACTCGCACGCTCCGGCGCAAATCGCTTTGGCTTCGTCAATCACGCTGCCGCCGCCAACCGCCGCGATAAAATCCGCCTTCTCCGACTTCGCAAGCCGGATTCCTTCGCGGGTATGACTTAAAACCGGATTCGCTCGCACGCCGGAATACTCGACAAATTCAATTCCCGCCGATTTCAGCGACGCGACCGCCTGCTCATACACGCCGTTCTTCTTGATTGCTCCTTGTCCGTAAACAAGGATCGCTTTCTTGCCGTACGGTTTCGCTTCGCCGCCTAGCTGCCCAATCGTGTTTTTTCCGAAAATAATCTTTGTCGGATTGTGAAACGTAAAGTTTTGCATTTATTTTTCCTGTGAGAAGAAAGAGGTCAAACCTACTGTTATCTTTTGACAACCGTTTTATTGTATAATGATTCCGAAAAGTTGCAAGAATAACGCGAAATAAGATTGTCGCAACGGTACTTGTAACGCTCCAGTTGTCCGGTATGGATTTATTGGGTTGGAGTGACTGAATAGTTACCTGTATTTTATACTTCTCGCACTGGAAACTTTGGTGTTCACGGCATTTTTGGCTCTTGTCCTCAGTTCTGAAACTTGCTACAATACTTCCCATGAAAAAGTTACAGACTAATTCAAGTCTATCATTTGAAACCACCGCTCAATTTTTAATTTATGTCAAACATTACACGAATTTCCATTTCCATTGAGCCGGATATTTTGGAAAAATTCGACGCGCTCAGCGAAGAACAAGGATTTCCGACTCGCTCCGAAGCAATTACGCATTTGGTTCGTTCCGCGTTGGTTCAACAACAATGGAAAGACGGCGAAGTCATTGCCGGAGTGATTACGATTATTTATGATCATCATAAATCGCAAATACTGCAAAAAATCGTCGATGTACAGCATAATTTCAGCGATCTGGTCATCTGTTCGCAACACGCTCATCTTGATCACCATAATTGCATGGAAAACATCATCGTTCGCGGCGAAGTGCGACAGATTAAAAAATTGTATCAAGGATTTTCCGCCGTGAAAGGAATGAAACACACCGTACTTTCTATGACGACAACAGGAAAAGATTTTTGAAAAACTCGATCATAACTATTCAGTGGAATGTAAGTAAGTTTGATCATTTCGGTGTGAGGATTTCGTATTTTTTAACTTCATTTCCGCCTAACTTTCCTCACAAAACAACTTCAGTAGCAAAAAAGTTTCTCATCAACCAACCTCATTGTTCCTCTTTTTAATGAGATAATAAGGGTATTGCAGGGGCTACGGAGGTTGTTTTGTAATGAAATAGGTAAACAAGGTTCGTTATCGCCTCTTCGCTACCCGTCGAAGCGACTTGACTCCCCCTGTAGTCATGGCTTGACTCTTGCCGCGTCAATTCGGATGTTTGCGAAATTCAACGCTATGAAATGTGCGATGAAAGCGTCAGGCGGCGCGAGTGAAAAAGAGTTTGAACGGTTGACCGAAAAAGCAAAATTATTAGGACGGACAAGATCGTTCACAACGACGCGAAAACGTTTTTGGGAAGATAAAACGCATTGCCTTCGGTTCGTGTATCCCCGAAGCATTGTTCGCGGCTGAACAGGATTGAAATTTGGTTCAGCGGCATGAATCGCCGCGTTTTATGGCGTGGCGATTGAGGCGAAAATCCGCCGCTACATTGAATGTTACCACCAAAACGCGAAGCCCATGACGTGGAATTTTCCTCCGAAAAAGGAAAACGCAAACGACCCGGTTGGCGCGAAGGGGATTTAAGTAACTTTTTAGTACCCTAATAACGAAAGTTCCGTTGAGTAGAGAATTTTTGGGACACGAGGGATTTTGGGAGCGGTGAAGTTTCCCGCCAATTGATTAAAGGCATTGGAGACAAAGGATTTAAGGAACAGAGTAAAATTCTTAAAAAAGAAAATCCTCGTATCGACACGATCCAACTTACTTACATTCCACTGAATAATTACGAATCTCAATAAGTGAGTTAGAAAATTAAATCAGTGAATTAGGGGATTCGCAGATTCGGTTTGGGAACTCTCAATATCACTTTAGAGCATTCTATTTTAGCTATCGACGCTGGAATTTACGTTGCTGACTTCCAGATGTTTGTACAATAGAAGAAATTTTTGGCAGTATTTATAATCATGGCAGGATGAAATCGACGCTATCAATTGGGGCTGGCAAATGGATTACCACACAATCAAATTCCCGCCGTAGCAAAGCCCCGCACCGAAACCGACAGTGATAATTCTATGCCCCGGTTTAAGAAGCCCCTGGCGTTCCATATCGACCAGCGCAATCGGAATTGACGCCGAGGCAGTGTTTGCAAAATTTTGAACGTTAATGAAGAATTTGGATTCGGGCACGCCGAGCCGATTTGCCGCCGAGCGAATGATGCGGTAATTCGCTTGATGCGGCACAATCCAATCAATATCGTCTATCGTCAGACCGTTGTTTTTCATGAGTTGCGTAATGACCGACGGAATCGTGCGAATTGCAAATGTGAAAACGCTTTTGCCGTCCATGAATATTGTCAAAGGAACATTGTCCGTGTGCGAGGTTGGAGTTCGGCAACCGCCTTCGATTTTGAGCACATCTTTGCCCGACGAATCGCTTTGCAACAGCGACTCAACAATGCCGCGTTCTCCATCCGGCGAAGGGAGCAAAACCGCCGCCGCCGCGCCGTCGCCGAACAGAACGCAAGTTTTCCGGTCATTCCAGTCGGTGACCCGCGATAACATTTCCGTTGCAACCACCAAGATCGGGCGTTGATGAATCTGCATGTACGCCCGCGCCAATTCGATACCGTAAACAAATCCGGCGCAAGCCGCCGTAATGTCCAAGCCAACCGCGTTTTTCGCGCCAATAGCATCCTGAACGATGCACGCGGTTGAGGGAATTGGCGCATAATCCGGCGTTGTCGTGCTGAGAAGAATCATACCGAGGTCTTCCGCCGTAATTCCAGCTTTTTGTAACACATCTTTTGCGGCGATAGTTCCCATCAACGACGGCGATTCATGTGCGGCGGCAATGTGACGATATGAAATTCCGGTGTGCGAAACAATCCAATCGTCCGAAGTGTCAAGCGTTTCAGATAACTTGTTGTTGTGAACGCAATTCTCTGGGAGGTAAGAACTTATGCCTGCGATGTAAACCCGGAACATGCGGTTTCCGTACACTTTCAATTTCTAGAATAATGAAAAATGGCAACTAAAAAATGCACAAGAAATGATTGTAACCTTTCGAGGGGATTTGTCAATAAGTTTTAGAATCTACGCACAGTTCCCCAATTTCTCTTGATATGAAAAATGTCAAATTTATAGGTATTTTACATTGAAAATCGCCAAGTGAAATTGCGTGGCTTTGTAGTAGTTACGATTTTTTATAGTGACCGTCAATCTTATCGGAAAACATTCCTATTTGTCGCCCTGATTTATGAGATTCCCTTAGTAGCCCGAATCGCACCAATGTGCGTCCTTATTCCCTTAATTTTTCGTTCCATTGTTTGGATAAAAGTCTATGATCTAAAAAATAAGGGCATAAGGGTGTGTTTGGGGGCTTTGTTGGCTACTAAGGGAAACTTGATACATAAGGGCTGCAATAGTAAAATCTTTCGGATAACCAGTCAATAGAGACGTCGTCATTAAGATTATTACTCAGTGCGGATTTATTGGGTTTGAGCGACTGAATCGTTACAGTGTTTTATAAATCAATCCCTCCCAAAACGTGGAATAAGCAGAAATCTTTCAGGGGCAGAAGGACATTGGAGACTTTTGGGGACAAATAGGTAGGGGCAAACGTAAGGTCTGTTCCTACTGGTAACTCATGTTACGCAGATGCTCAAAAATCAAAAAACGACCCCTCAAAGTCCCAAGAGTCCCGCATATTTCTTCGAGCGAGCGCCGGAAACCGGAAATTTGACGTCGTGAACGTAAAATTTGGCGTCATAAACCGAATTATTGAAGTCAATAACCGAATTATTGAAGCCAATAAATGAATTATTGAAGCCAATAACCGAATTATTGAAGCCAATAACCGGATTATTGAAGCCAATAACCGAATTATTGAAGCCAATAAATGAATTATTGAAGCCAATAAATGAATTATTGAAGCCAATAACCGACGTTGGGAGTTCCCAAACTGACTTCGGGACGTTCCCTAAACCCTTATCAATAAAGAATTTCGAGAAAATGAACC
>JAIRYX010000214.1 GCA_031267635.1 Planctomycetaceae bacterium | reverse complement strand
TTTCCGAGTTTTCGCAACATTTCGCCCGTAACATCATAAACAAGCGAATTTCCTGCCGAGTCAACGGCAAATGTGTCATCTCCTCGGTCAATCGCCTGCGAGCGTTCGGCTAAATGATAGTCGCCGTTTGCCGGATCAACAAAAAGCGGTAATGATGGATCGTAAATGAGATTGCTGCCGGAAGAACCATTCCAAGCGGAAAAAGAAGTCAGGTTATTGAAACCTTGAACGGTTAAAGAATTGGAAGACTTGACAATATCCGATTGAGTATTTTGTGCAATGATGGAATTATTGATTGTCGATGTGCTATTTGAACCAACACGATAAATCCCGCCGCCGTTTGAAGAAGCCGTATTTCCCGCAATCGTGCTGTTTGTGATGGTCGATGTGCTGTTTGAACCGTCACGATAAATCCCGCCACCGTTTGAAGCTATATTTCCTACAATTGAGCTGTTTGTGAAAGTCGATGTGCTATTTGAACCGGCATGATAAATTCCACCGCCGGAGCCGGAAGAAACCGTATTTTCCGAAATCGTGCTGTTTGTGATTATCAATATGCTGCTGCTTGAATTGACACAATTAATTCCGCCGCCATTTAAAGAAGCTGTATTTCCCGAAACCATGCTGTCCATGATAATCAATGTACCGGCAGTACCGGTAGAAATCCAAATCCCACCGCCAGAACCGGAAGAAGCCGTATTTCCCGAAATCGTGCTGTCCATAATAGTTGTTATTGCTCTGGAGCTACCAGTACTATTAATTCCGCCGCCGTCTGAAGAAGCCATATTTCCCACAATCGTACTGTTCGTGATAGTCAATGCGCTGGAAGTGCCAGAATAATTCCAAATCCCGCCACCGGAACCGGAAGAAGCCGTATTTCCCGTAATCGTACTGTTCGTGATGGTCAATGTTCTGGAAGTACCGAGAGAACTCCAAACCCCGCCACCGGAAGAAGCCATATTTTCCGCAATCGTGCTGTTCGTGATAGCCAATGTACCGACATTATAGATTCCACCGCCGGAAGAAGCCGTATTTCCCGAAATCATGCTGTTCGTGATGATCAATGTACCGACATTATAGATTCCACCGTCGGAAGAAGATGTATTTTCCGAAATCATGCTGTTCGTGATGGTCAATGTACCGGCATTATCAATTCCACCGCCGGAAGAAGACGTATTTCCGTTTGTTATCACTAATCCTGCCAGAGCAACACTTGTATTATTAGAAAGACTCAACACCCGCGATTGTTTGTTTGCATCAATTGTCAATTTTTCGCCGCCGAACGACACAATCGTAACGCTCCCTTTTTCCGGCGCATTGATATTAATCGCAAGTTCCGTTCCGTCGAGCGTGATTTCATTTTGTGCGTCAGTTGTGCGCACAACAATTAAATCACTTGCGGCCGTCGTTTCCGCTTCCTGAATTGCATCGCGAATTTTCGCGTCGGTCAGTTGATCGGGCGTGATCTCAATGAGATTGTAGCTCTCATAAGTGTCAAGTTGTAAATCAGGATACTGCTCCTGAATCGCAACAAAATCCGCAGGCGTCACACTCAACAACGCACGGTCTTCAAGCGTTTCAAACTTTAAACGACGGACGTCCTTCCGAAACGATAAAGATGTTTTTTGCATAGGATATTCTCCTCTTTGAAAAGGTAAAGGTAAAGTATAGGGGATTGAAAATTTGTATCATTTATGGTGCGGTAACGGATTCGCCGCCTGCGCGTGTGCCAAGCGCTCCCCATACACCATGATACGATTTGCCAAACTCGATAAATGTATTGTAGCCCGCGTTCGCAACAGCATTACCGTTGGTATTCATGTAATCCACTCCGTCCGAAATAAATCTGACAGAAGCATCTCCCATACACGCTTGAACACCGCCGGAATGATAACTTGATGGACTAATGAAACCTCCGCTGTGTTCCGCATTGCTCGCTAATCCAGATACGGCATTCGGCGGTAAAATAGTTGTAAAACCCGTAAACGCAATCGCTCCGTCCGACCATCTTCGCCCAGACCAATTGACTATATTCGCGTCGGAAATTGTCGCCGCAATATTTTTGCCGCTCTTCAAATCATAACAAGTCTTGACAACCGTTCCCGTCTTCGTATCAAGAACAGTATTAGCATAACCCGCAGGGACTCCACTTCCCGAAACAATAATACCAACTCCCGCTCGCCTAATATTTTGATCGGCAACACAACGTTCGCTCATCATAATTGTATTTGAAAGACCATCCGTTACGCTTTGCGATCCGTTCCATTGATGCGGTGCAAAAATGCCGCGATCCACACAACATAAAGTCGATGCGCTACTGCCGTATTGGGGAAGCGTTGCTGCCGGCGCCGCGGCTTGCAAGAGATTAAAATGGACAGGAAAATCTCCATAACACAAACGATAATTTGTTCGTCCTTGCACGATAGCGTCTTTATTTCCTCCTTCACCGTCCGAAGGACACAGCCATGCTGAAATGGAGTTTGACATATATGTAACAGTATCAACTCCAGAAGCATCCGTACCGGATTGTTCATCAGCGTTAAATTGACACATGAATCCTCCGGACGATATTGTCTCGAACAAGGGTGTCATTTCGATAAACGGAAGCAAAGAAACAAAACCCGAAATACGCCGTCGCGCGTTATCGTTTGAGCGCATGCCAAACCCGCCGGCAGGCAAATTTTTGCGGTATTGGTCATGATAGTTATGAACCGCAATACCAATCTGGTGTAACTTATTTGAACAACTCATTCTTCTTGCCGCTTCACGAGCCGCCTGCACTGCCGGAATCAACAATGCTATCAGTATTCCAATAATGGCAATCACGACAAGAAGTTCAACCAAAGTAAAACCG
The DNA here is from genome assembly GCA_031267635.1 of Planctomycetaceae bacterium. Classification (GTDB taxonomy): domain Bacteria; phylum Planctomycetota; class Planctomycetia; order Pirellulales; family Thermoguttaceae; genus WRMR01. Next base: position 3,533 of record JAIRYX010000214.1, on the reverse strand, counting down.
ATACGCAAATGTTTTTTTGTGTTATTGATTTTTAACGACATAATTTGTTCTCCAAAATTTTTAATTTTTAAAATTTGCTAAAATCTAATTCATTTCAATTCGATTGTCATGTTACGATTTCCGTTTTCTTCAATCGTGTACGTTAGTCCTGAATTTTTCGTTGTTGTGAATTTATCAGGAATTGCCAAAACGACTTTTAAAACATTCTCGTCCGGTCGCGGTTCTGCAAATCCGGCTTCACGACGTTTTCTTTGCCATTCAGTAACACTCGCTTTGCCTTCATCTGGAATATACTTTGTTACGGAAATTTTATAATTTCCTGATAATATCCCACGATCTCCCAATGTTGTCATTACAAACCGCCCTTTTTCGTTTGTTTGGGCGGTTCCGAGTCTTGTGTTACCGGTTGCATTTTCCGGTGCAAATGAAACAATTGCCCACGCCAACGGTAAATCCTCATAAAGCAAAATTCCTTCCGCCGGAACAAGACCGCGTATCTTCACGCGGCTGCAACCGCTTGCGGAAAAAATAAAACTGCACAGACAAAATAGCGTCAAAATTATTATCAACGTGTTGTTGATTACATGCGTATTTTTTTTGTAATACATTTTCGAATTTATTCTCCCTTCTTCGTGTTATGGAATACTTACGGCTTCTCCAGCGCTTGCAGTACCTAATGCTCCCCAAACTCCATAAGGCGACGCTCCCGATAAAACCGCGGCGCGATCCGCGTCTCCGCAATGAATCGTTTCGGAAATAAAATGTACCGAGCCATCGGAAAAACCAACATTAGCGCCGCCTAAATGATTACTTGTCGGTCCTGACATGTAGTGAAACATCGAAGCGCAACTAGGAGCATTCGGCGGCATAATTGTATTGAAAACAACTGCCCACGACGCATTGTACCACGTATGACCTTGTAAACTATTGATCGAAACCGCTGAGCCGGTTGGTATCGGTTGGATATAATCACCGCCTACTCCAGTAAATGCCCAACAGACACTTGGCAGAATCGGTTTTGTTGAATCTTCACGCGGGTTCTTGACTGCACCAAAGCCGGAAGGCCAAGCCATACTGATATAAACATCAATCATTCTTATGGTTTTTCCGCCGCCGCCTGCCGAGACACGTCCGATAATACGTTCCGAATAGACGACCGTGTTTGATGTACCGTCAGTAACTCTTTCTAGTCCGCTTTGCCGGTCTCTCGCTACAATAGGACCTCGCCACGGCATTAATTGATCGTAATCAGAATCTTCAATAACATTTGGACCGGTAGTTACGCCAGCAGCCGTATAAGCGCCTTTCCAATAAGTAACAACATCACCCGATGAAACAACATAGTTGCTTGCGCCGGAGTTATAAGAGGGATGTATTGGCGGATCAGAGTAATATCCTGAAGGACAAAGTAACATTTCAGGTTGAAAACCTGCGAGAGCAGTACTTCCGCCGTCCACTACTGCTCCCATTTCCATAAACGGAGCCAGTGCATAAAAAATAGAGCGGTCATATCCGGTGTTTCCTCCGGTTGCAGCTGGAGTACCGTAGTCGTGAGGCGGCAATTTTTTGTGGGCTTCAGCGAAAGCGTGCGTGGCTATGCCGAGTTGATGAAGGTGATTACTGCAAGCCATCCGCCGCGCCGCTTCGCGTGCCGCTTGAACCGCAGGCAAAAGAAGTGCAATCAAAACTCCTATGATTGCAACTACGACCAGAAGTTCAATAAGCGTGAACGCCGCAATGCGAACCGTTTTCCAGCGTGAGTGAGTGAGTGAGTGAGTGAGTGAGTCTGCGCATATTACATCCTTTCATAAATTTTTTGTTTAACTTTATGATTATTTTACAACCTTCCCGCCAAAAGCACTTCATTTAAACGAATGTGATTTCAACTTGAGGCAACTTTCAAAAATGAAAAATTTGGTAAATTTCATTTTATTCTTTCAATACGAACCCTTAATGTTTGTAACAACAAACATTTAATTTTGTTCCGCAAGTTTACGAATGGCAAGAATTTTTTGTGAAAAAATTTCTTGTTCATGATTGTTTCTCAATGTTTCAAACCATGATTGATTGTCAACCAATTCCTGATACGCATTGATAACAAGATCGCTACGACCGGAATGGACGAGAGCCGTTCCGAGGTTCTCTGTCAAATCGACAAGCGTTTCTTTACTAAAATACGCGCCGCCAACGCTTGTGCCGGATTTATCGCCGCATTGTTTCATACCAATCAACATATAGCGTAAATATTTTGTTATTGTTTCGATTCCTGCTTGTTGTTGTTCCTGATTCTGATGTTGCAATTTCAACAGAGCAAGTCGCATCGAAAAAAACGGTTCATAAGCACGATGTGAATTTACTTCAAACGCTTTTTCATAATATTGAATTGCTCGGTTGATATTAGGGTTCGGACATTGATCCATCATCAATCCCAACGTGAGTATTGCGTCCGCAAGCACTTTTTCTGAACGTTTTTCCTTTTCCAGCGTTTCAATAATTTTTATTCCGTCTTCAGATTGATTACAAGCAAACAATGTTGCCGCTTCAAGTATTTTCGCTGAAAAATAACGCTGTTGATTTGTCGTTTGTTTCGATGATTCGTACGCCGCAACGACCTGTTGTAATTTATTGCAAAATTCCTGAAGTTTGTCGCATTTTTTCGCCAAAATCAAAAAAGACGTCGTATAAGTTTGCGGATTATGATTGATCCAATAGGTGATTTGAAACGGATTGATCGGCAATTCATGATTTTTCGGCGATACGACGTCAATCATCCATTCCTGATAATAAGGATAAAAAAATACGTCTTCGCAATTATGCAACGACCGCACCGCAGTTTGTCTCAGCAGGTTTTGTTCTTTGTCGGAAATTTCGGTAATATTCCAAAACTTGCCGAAGAGTTGTTTTGCCTGTTCCTTCGTTTCAGGATTCCCAAGTTCTTTTTGTATCTGATAAAAAATCTGAAATGAATTTTGGACAATCGTTTTATTGTCCAATTTTTCCAGAATTTTCAAAAAATATTTACGTTCTAAAACATCCTGATATTTTTCGTAGTCTCTAAAAAGCCGATTCGGTTGTTTCAGAAGTGATTTTTCCAACCATTTTGCAGCTTCGTCCTTCTTGTTCAGCCGGTACAAAAGACGTACATAGTCCATAATAAACGGAGAATCGTCCGGCATGATACGGGCAATTTGCTCGGCAATGTGTTCCGCTTTTTCCTTGTGATTTGTTTGATCGTTGACGTCGGCAAGTTGTTTCAATAAAACAATAGAACCTGGAATATTTGCGGATTGATATTCAAGCCGATCTGCGATTTCACTAAGTTTTCCGCATTGGTCGAGCGATTGAATTGCCAACAACCGAAGACGTTCCGTAAGCTCTTCCGATGCAAGACCTGATGAAGAAGCAATCGAAGAGTTGGTCATGTTCTAAAATTATTGAATACACGGATAAGATCCGAAGAACCAATAATTTATGACCAGTCCGACAACGATTTTGTGCATCAATTCCGTCTTTGAAAAACGAATTCCCTTTCT
>JAIRYX010000124.1 GCA_031267635.1 Planctomycetaceae bacterium | reverse complement strand
CGGCGGGATTGACGCAAAAAATAGTATGTGTGAACGACACCTTTTTTATCGATACGGACGGACTTTTCAACGTACATCGGATTTTCTGTTATGGAAAAATAGGTTCATCTTGTTCGAGTAAGAAATTTCAGATGGGAACGCCCCAATCCGAAACAAATCAAACCATCGCAACAAGATAGTATAACTCACCGGGTACTTAAAACAATAGAAAAACAGAAAAATTCTGAAAAATACAGAATAAAATAAAAAATATTTCATATTCACTGGGTACGCTTTTCGCAAAAACCCTTTATTTTAGGCACAAAACGAAAAATCGATCTGCATAAAAGGGAACTTCCGTAATAACTCCACATTACGCCTACGGCATAAAAAAATCAACGGACAATGCTTGGGCGGATTTTTGAATTAGCGTGGGGCATGTCCGCTTGTTGATAAATTTTTCCGAAATATAATCTCGCTAATAAAGCTGAAGAACATAAAGAGAGATTAGGGATGGTCGCTTACTTCTTATATAAAAATGTTCTAAACAGATAATTACGGATTTTTTTTCGCCATGAACAAAAAGGTATAAAACACATGATAAGTTGGAATAATTTTCTTTTGAAAAAGAAAGAGAAATTTTTGTTTGAAAAGCGGATAAGAAAATTTGTTGAAACGGTATGATGCTTTGCTTGTTGTTTCAAATACGCAGTAACTTCATTGTAAATCAATTGATATTCGCGGCGGACTCCGATTTTTTTCAAAATTTTCAACAAGTAGTAAGCGTTTCCCCATTTCAAACGTCCGATAACAAACAAATGGATGAAAATATGGGAATCAATGTAGGATTGTTTATTTTTTTCTATTTCGTTTTGAAATACGCAACCTCCATAATCAATCAATTTAAGCCATCCGTCCGAAGAATAAATAAAATTTTTACCTTTGCACCCTAAATCTGTATGAATAATGTTCTTTGCCAACAGCGATTCGGCGATTGTTTTTATTTGCCGAATGATATTTTCACGCTCTTGTAAGGTCAACTTTCGTTTTCTCAACAAAAATATCTAATCGCTCGCCTTCTATAAATTCCGTCATCAGATAATTAGTTCTTTCATTCTCACCGCAATAGTAAGGACGGCAAAAAACATTTGGATTCTGTTGATAAAGAATTTCGGCGTATGTGAATTCTTCTGCATAAAAATTTTTCGTTGTTTTAGAATTAATATCCCACTTGATAAAAACTTTTGTTTGGGAATATGCTTTATTTAAGCATACGTTCTCTTGATCTTTCCTAAAAGTTGGAACGTATGCGATACAATAACGACTTGACGTACCAACGTAACCGGTAAATTCCTGAATTTGTAAAACATGATGAGTCTTTTTCAGGAAAGTATAATAATTTTCTTTTTCGTTCATGATGCAATTTCTCCTCGACACCGTTTTTAAACCGTTATAATCTCAATTTCATTCCTACTAGAAGACACGTTCCTCGATGAGGTTTTGCTGCTTGCGCGATATAACCGTCATTTTCCAATAACAACGCGGTATAAAGTTGAAGATGTTGTTGGATATTCCATCCCGCTTTCAGCAAAAAACGGCGGTTGATAATATCGTGTTGCGGATATTGCGGGTTTTGTAATTTTTCAGGATGATATTCGCCGTAATTGAAATCAAATATCCATTGTCCACAACGGTAATTTAAGTTGACATAATATCCCAACCCTGTTGTGGGAAGATAATACCCTTTGTTAATCTGACGATAATAAAGACTTCTTTCCCAGAAAATTTCTTCGGGATTAAAATTTCTCCGAAAACCGTATTCGTCATAAATTCCTTCTGCAGATAAAGTCAGGTTGCCGAATCGGACGGCTGCATCAAATCCAAAATGATTCTTGTATTGTTTATGTTCTTCGGAACCGATTCCGTCCTGATAGAGACCGCTGAATCCCCATCGAAAATATTGATAATCCTGCCCGATTCGTCCAATGACAGCTTTCATAGAATTGGTGTCCAGATTTTCACATCCGTTGACAATTCCCGCGTCCGCTTCCCAAACCGAAGGCGTCCAACGTACAAGAAAACCGGTTTGCCGCCAATCAATAGATTCGGCGCGGATAAACGGCGCATCAACTTTAGAATTGCTCATCATAGGAACAAGGCAACGTCCGAACGGCGTTTCAAATTTTCCGGCACGAAGTTCGAAATCTCCTTTTTCCCAAGAGATAAACAGTTGAGAAATCTCAAACGTATCTTTCGCGTAATTTGCCGCGTAAGACCTCCGTTCCTGACTACTGAGATAAATGTTTTTTTCGTAAGGTTGATTGAAATAAAATTCACCGTTCAACCGCGTTACCGCGCCGCAAGAAAGAAATTGAAAAGACGGCGTCAAAGCGCCTTCCGTTCCAAATGTCGTTTCACCGCCAGACCACTGAATTCGTTGATCGTTCCGGTAATACGCACGCGCCGCCACTCCCATTTCAAACGAGCTGTCTTTCCAAGTTGTGCGAAACAATTTTGGAATCGCATCTTCCGTATCTGACAACCATTCTTTAGATTCTTCGGCAATCAAAGATCTTATTGGAAACAATACTTCTGCGCAAATTCCCATGAGAACAATGTAAAAAATTATTGAACGGACGGGAACGGTATTATGAAAATTCTTCTTCATGATTATTCAAAAAATATTTGACAGGTTAAAGTTTTATCGTTCGAGCAATCGCACAACTCATCGATAAAGCGTTTTGTTTAAAGTCTCTTTATAAGTTCATGATTTCATTTCGGCGGCGGAACAATTGCAATGCCGATTTTGATGGGCGGACGTTTCGCTATGGTTTGAGGGGAAATTTCAAAAGAAGGAAATACTTCTGCGTTAGGAAAATCTGTTGCGAGATTTGCGGGAATCGGCATTTTTTCGTCGTGAATTGTCCAGAGAATCACGCCGCCTTTTTCGTATAAATCTTTTGTTGTCACCCAAGGCGTAATCAACAATGCTTTTTCCGTACCAAAATATTTATGACCGCCGAACGCTATCACAGTCGGACGATCTTTGCCGTAAAGAGCAAGATTTCCTGAAAGTTGCCATTCGCCTGCGGCATAAGGAATCGGCAGGGAATACTTCTCGTGCCAAAGCTGTTCGACTTTTGCAGCAAGTTGTTTACCCGGAAATAATGTGTCGTTTGTTTTTCGAGAAACAAAGGGATTGATCATCCAATATCCGGCAAAAATTGCCATGGTTACAAACATAACAATCAAGGAACAGCAAAAAGCTTGACGTATTTTTTGTGGGTTCGAGGTTAATGAAAATCCGCAAAGCGCAAAAAGCGGAAAAAATAACCACAGATGTGAGCCGTACCTCGACAGCATATAATTACCGGAATACACACAATACGCAACTTGAAATAATACAGGAATCCAAACCATGCACGGAAAAAAGTAAAATTTCCAACTTGTTTCTTTTTCACTTTTGTTTGAAGTTAAAGGTTTTCGCAGTTCAAGAACAGGAAAAATAGAAATCAACACAGGAAGCAGCAACACCAACTGCTGTATTAAAAAAAATAGACACGGTTGTGCCAAATGATGATACCAATGATGCGTGATAACGCCTCGGCTTTCCATATAACGAAATGTTGAAAATCCATGATGAAATACCCAAACAAGATGAGGAAGGAAAATAAGAAAAGCAATCAAGGTTGTGAGAATTAATTTTCCCCAATATTTTCTGCGTATTTCAGAAAATCCCATCACAAAAAGAAAACAAGTAATCGCCGCAAGAATCATAGGATAATAACACAAAAGTCCGCAACCTGTCGTTATTCCCGCGAGTATCCAAAACCGTAACTTTCCAGATTCGAGCGCATTGTAAAAGAAAAAAATTGTTAATATCCAAAACGGTAAAAGAGCAAATGCGTTATGAAAATAGGTACTTGCGATATTCAAATACCGATAATTGCAACTTGCTAAAATAGCGAGAAACGCAAAATGTGCCGGTAAAAATTTACGGCTGATTTTCCAGATTGCCCAAAGCATGACAAAAACAGTCAGCGCTGAAACAAAGTAAGTTGACCATGCCGCGCCGCCGGTCAGGATATAACCGATTTCAATAATTTTCGAGGGAAGTATCGGATGTTTTGTTGCGTTAATTGTCCATTCTTTTCCGAAGAAAAATTGTTCAACGGTGTCCGGTCGAACATTTGCCTGTACTAAAAACGGCAACAAAAACCACACAACGCAATACAGAAAAGCAAAGGCATAAAAACAACGGTCGGGATGCGTTTGGAAGTATGTTTGTAATTTTGTCATGTTATTTTGAAAATATAAATTCATCTGAATTAGTCGTCCTTTTCTCTTGTGGGGGATAAGTTTGTTGGTTGCGTTAAAAATCTATTACCAATTCTATGGTTAAAAAACGGGCTCAGTGGTTGATAAGACAGACCTTTGCAGAAAATCATGCGACGCGACGGTTATTTGGTTGCGGTATGTCTATTTGTAATTCATTGGTTTGTAATTTATCCACATTTGTTCCCGTTGCATAATTTATGGACAAAGTTGTTTCTACTCCGTCCATATTTGCAATGATATAAATGGGACGTTGTTTTGTTTCTTTCAGAATACGACCAATGTATTCGCCTTGAATACCGCTGGAGATCATCTGCATGGCGCCGAAAAAAACAATCAAGGAAAGCAATGTCGGATAGCCCGGCGAATCAATACCGTACAAAACTGTTCGGGTAACGTTAATAAGAATGTAAACGGAAGCTATGCAAGCGAAAAACAGACCGATGTACGTCCAGATTCGTAATGGTAATGTTGTTGATGCGGTCAATCCATCCAGAGCAAAATTCCAAAGTTTCCAGTAATTCCATTTTGTTGTACCGGCAATTCGGTTTGGACGTTCATACAAAACACCGCAACTTCGGAAACCGACCCAATGAAACATTTCTTTCATAAATTGGGTACGTTCCGGCATCTTCAGAACAGCCGCGACCACATTTCGGCTCATGAGACGGAAATCACCGGTATCGCGCGGAATCGGTTGTTCGGAAATTACATTGAAAATCCGATAAAAGATTCGTGAACTGAACCGTTTCAGAAATGATTCTTCATTTCGGTTTTGCCGTGTCCCGTAAACGATTTCGTAACCTTCCCGCCATTTTTCAAGAAAACGCGGGATAACCTCCGGCGGATCCTGCAAATCAACATCCATGGGAATCACCACTTTTCCGGCTGCGTATTTCAAACCGCAAAAAAGCGACGCTTCTTTACCAAAACTTCTGGAAAGTGTAATAATTTTAATTCGCGGATCATTACGGCGATATTGTTTGAGAATTTCCGCCGTTCGGTCAGTACTGCCGCCGTCAATAAAAAGATATTCAAAAGTACATTCTGAAATCGTATCCATTACCGGATTAACCCGTTCAATAAACAACGGAATCGTTTCTTCCTCATTCAAAACCGGCACCACCACTGAAACTTCAATGTCATTGTTTTCCGTTGCCGAAAAACACAATGGATTTTGTCTTTGTAATTCTGTCATTGTTAATAAATTCCTTTTTATTAATTTCATTTTTACTAATAAGAAATAAAAGAGACGTCATCTTGGCGAATAGAATCCTAGCGCAAAAATAAACACGCAGAAACCGTTTGCTTGAGAACGTTCAAACGTCATTCGTCCCCAAAAGATGTTTTGGGAGCGAGCCAAGAATAAGAGAGGCAAATTTTCATTTTGCCGATGTTGAAAAACGCGACCTTTTGACGGGAAAACTCGATATTTTAGCCATGCAGTTAATATGGGGGGGGGGGGCTGTCAAGTAGATACTGGTTTTGTGATTTTATAGCTTTATTTGCCGTTAAAAAAACATTGCCCAAACAAAGCAACATGCACATCATCGCGACGCCAAAGAAAAAACGAAAACTTGCTTTAGTAAAATCCATTTATTTTCTCCTAAAAGACTTCACAGGACTGGTAAAATTAAAATATCTGAAGTTATCGGCACAACGCAATGTAAATATTTACCTACGAATAGATGAATTTTATAAGAAAACTGAAAAACTTACAATACCATCTTGAAATGATTTTACGAAAATTATAAATAAAATTGACTTTCGTAAATTTATTTTTCACTATTGTTCATATATCTGTAAAAAAATGATGTTATAATAGTCGGTAATAAAACATTATTCTTACAATATAATCACATCTTAATAGTAGTGATCACATACTAGGTGGTCTAAGTTTCTCATCAAACTACGCTTGTAATTATTCAGTCGCTCAAACTACATAAATCCGTACCGGGCAAGGGAGACGTCACCATTAATATTGTTACCCAGCGTGGATGTATTTGGATTGGGCAACTGAATAGTTACCTCCTCTTTATCAACATCAACCGGAATTGAGCCATTTTTTTGTCGTGTCAAAAAAACAGTGCGTGAAAAATTGTCAGAAAAATGATTTGAATATGTCGCGTTACTTCAAAGTAAAATTCTCCTTGCTGTTTGCTTCAAAACAAAGTAAAATATTAACTCTTCAGTTGCCTAAGCCAAATACATCTGCACGGCAATAATAATGTTTTCCGGTAAGATTGACGGTAACTATAAAAAATCGCAACTATTACGAAGTTCTTCAATTTCCCTTGATATGAAACATGTCAAGGGAAATTGCGTGACTTTGTAGTATTCAGTTGCCCAGTGCGGATGTATTTGGTTTGAGCGATTGTATAATTACAAAATACTGAATATCTTTATTTGTTGTAACGTGTGTTTTAGCAATCTTGTGTTTCTATTTTGTTCAGTTTACCTAATGGTTCATGGACAAAATTTATTCCCTTCCCCAAATGTGAAATAAGCAGAGGATTTTTATGTTGCGTTTGGGCTACAACTTTTTTTCTGATTGAAACAATGCTTCAAGTTGAACATCTTACATTTTGCTACCGCCGACGCGAAACGCTTTCCGATATTTCCTTTGACGTTAATGCGGGTGAAATCGTCGCCGTACTGGGACCGAACGGCTCTGGAAAATCGACGCTGTTGCGGTGTTTATGTCAGATATTGCGTCCGCAAAACGGCGCAGTTACGCTGAACGGCGAACGGCTTCTCTCGCTTTCCGCGGAACAAATCGCCCGAAAAATCGCCTATGTCCCGCAACGTTTGGAAACCGCTCCGTTTTCTGTTTTTGACGCGGTTTTGCTTGGCAGAAAACCATATTTTACTTGGAGTCCGTCGCCGACCGATTTTCAACGAGTGGAGGAAATACTTTATCGGCTGGAATTGGAATCGTTTGCGCAACGTCCGCTTCATCAGCTTAGCGGCGGCGAGGTGCAGAAAACAGCGCTTGCAAGAGCGTTGGTTCAAGAGCCGGAATTGCTGTTGTTCGACGAACCGACCAGCGCGTTGGATTTGAAAAATCAAGTGGATATTCTTCGCATCGTGCGCAGTAGGATTCGTGAAACAAATAAAATGGCGGTCATGAGTATCCATGATTTGAATCTTGCCGTGCGTTATGCCGACCGTTTTCTCCTTCTCAAAGACGGACGGCTTGTCGGCAATGTTCCGCGCGACAAATTACAACCGGACGTTATCGAATATGTTTACGGGATTCCGATGGAAATTCATACGTTGGAAAAGAATCTCTCTTTTATTATTGAAAGAAGTTTTTGAAGAACATGAGAGAATAATTACTTATTTTTTTACCGTTCGATATACTATTCTCCCTTTTCTTCAAATTTCAGGTCTCGGTTTCATTTGGCAAAAAATCGAAAGACATTTTGCCAATTCATTTTCTCATACAAAAGTAATTTCATGTCTTCTTATTCGGAAATTTCCGACATTCCTGAGCTTCGCGGCTTGGATTCTCGGCATTCGTTGATTCGCATTCCTCCAGAACTTGACGTGCCGCTTACGCCCCGCGTGCGGCGGATTATTGATACGGCGGCGTTTCGGCGGTTGGCGAAAATCAGTCAGCTCGGACTCGTATCGCTCGTCTATCCGGCGGCAAATCATACGAGGTTCGAGCATTCGCTCGGCGTTTATCGGCTCGCGCTGCTGTTTCTCAAACAAATCGTTAATGATCGGCGTTTTGTCGAATTGCTGACGGCACGCCATGCGGAAACGTTCATCGCGGCGGCGTTGTTGCACGACGTCGGACATTGGGCGTTTTGTCATCCGATTGAAGACGTCAATATTCCCGGACTTCCAAAACACGAGCAATTTGCGGAACATTTTCTTGCGCACGAAGAAATTGCCGATATTTTACGCGGCGATTGGCATATTGAGCCGCAAGAAGTCGCCGCGCTCATCAATAAATCGGGCAAAGACGCGGCGTCGAATCTTTTAACCAGCGTTTTATCGGGACCGGTGGACGTCGATAAAATGGATTATCTTTTCCGCGACAGTTTACATGCCGGAGTCCCTTACGGTCGGCATTTTGATCAGGGGCGGCTGATTGGAAGTCTTTGTTTGAACGAACAGGGAGACGGTCTCGCTATCGCCGACAAAGGAAAGACCGCCGCCGAGTTGATGGTCTTTGCACGTTATGTAATGTTTAGCGAGGTCTATTGGCATCACAGCGTCCGATGCGCGACGGCGATGCTGCAACGGGCGTTTTATCTGTTGCGGGAACGTGTCGATTTTGCGGCGTGCTCGCAAATGACGGAATCAAAAATGATTGAGCATCTTTTCAACGTGTCGCAAAATACGCCGTCGCATGATTTGCTGGATCGTTTGTTCGGCAATCGCCGCCGATTGTACAAACGTGTCGCGCAGTATAGCATTCTCGAACAGCCGGAGATGTATCGCTTGTTGGCGGGAAAACCGTATTCGTATTTGTGTCAATATGCCGAAAAATTCGCGGAAACGCTGAACGCTGAAAATGTGCGGGTTGCGAAGGAATCCGGTTCGCGTCCTGTCGTACCGACCGATCTTTTGATTGACGCGCCACCGGTAGAAAAAGAGGTGGAATTTCGCATTGACGTCTATTATCCGAAAGAGCGGCGTTATCGTCCGCTGGAACAGGTTTCACCGGTTGTCCGCGCATTGGCGGAAGAGCAATTTGACGATTATGTCAAGCGTGTCCGCATTTTCGCCATCCCGGAACTTGCCGCACAACTCCGCAATTTGACATGCTTGAAACGGTATTTGGAAAAGATGTGAGAGACAATTGGAACTTCGGAGGTTCTGAATCCTGTAGTACAAAGTCACGCAATTTCACTTGACCTTTTTCATATCAAGAGAAATTGAGGAACTTCGTAGTAGGGACTCAAGGGACTTATGAGACAATTGAGATATTGTTTCCCAATATCCC
>JAIRYX010000123.1 GCA_031267635.1 Planctomycetaceae bacterium | reverse complement strand
CATACAACGACGGATCGTCCGCGTTAACCGTTGCGATAAACGCAAAAGTAAACATTGACAAAATCAATGTTGTTACAAAACGGTTGAAATTTCTGATGTTCATCGTGTTTTCTCTTCTTGCTTTTGGTTAAAGTGTTATACGCTGTAACAACATTGTTACAACGTTCAATCGAACAAAATTAAATGTGACAGAGCAAGCAGACTATGTGAGGTATTTCGTCGGCGGTACGAATACGCCGGTTACGACTTCTCGCGGTAGTATTCATCAATGATAAATTCGGCATTTTCATACCACATGAGGGAACCGGTATCTTGTATTGCCTGATAGGTGTTGGATTCAAGAAAATCCGTATAGACTTCTTCGAAATCACGGTTTTCTCGTTGGACAAGGAGATCAAGAATTTGCTTGATTTTATAACAAGTAAAAAATGTAATATCTTTTTTGTTCCAGTCATAAATGTTACTTAAACATTCCATTTGTCTTTCCTTATAAGTTTTAAATTTGAAATCGTTTTTTCAGTATGCAATGAAACTTGATTATTGGGCTTCATATATTCCAATCGTTTCAACGCTTCCTCTACGGTATAAATACCGGCAAGGAAAAAACTTATCGTGTCCATAATTCTATCATTTGCGACAGCCCCAATAACCACATCAAAATGATGTTGCGTATTTTCATTGACACGGTTTGCGATAATAAAATCAAGCCATTCTCTTGACAAAGACTCAAACATTTTTATCGTTAATCCGGTCGATGAAAATTCGAAAGTATAAAGATACGCTGTTTGGGTTTTATACCGTTTGCATAGATTTTCTGCCCAACTCGTCGCTTGTTCTTTGATAGTTGTTGTATAGAATCCTTTGCCAAAATCTCGTTTGGCTTTTGCAAAGTCAAGTGAAACTTTGTCAAAACTAATATTTGATCCGTGAAAAAGTATCATTTTATTCGTGCCTCTATGTAATCTTCCGCAAAATAAACCGTTTCGTCTATATCTTGGGTATGCAAAGTGTTGTAACAATTACGGATTGCTCTTGCGACATCATATTCTTTGAAAAGTTTCAAAGTCTCCTGCGTTGTTATGTTATGCCGATGGGCGTAGCCCTCAACAGCACAGACAATGAGCAGGTTTTCGTCGCTCCAAGTGTCGCTGTGTCTGTCTTCAATAACGGTCATAATATGTTCTCCTGTTTCATACAAACCTCTGCGATGAAACTTTATACCGGTTTCGGGGGCGTTTCTTGTCGATATGTGTTCGTTTTAAAAAATTAGTAACTATTCAGTCGCGTCTCCGTGCGGATTTATACTCATCACACTTTAAAATTTGTCTCGCACAAAGGCGCCAAGAACACAGAGGGATTCTAAAAAATAAATTCTTTGTGCCTCCGTGCCTTTGTGAGGAAACATAAAGTTAAAGTAGTTTTTAGTGTATTTGTCTGGGCGATTGAATAGTTACAAAAATTATTAACGGACATTTCAGGATAATCCGCAAACATTCCGCGTCACCCTTTGGTGCAGTCCGATATTTCTTTGACAGGTATGATCTGAATAATTCCAGCTTCTTCACGTAACTTTTCTGATTCCAATATAAAGGAAAAGCCGGATTGTGTAAAGTCCTCTGTTTTATGGGGACATGAGAGACAAAATGAAACTGCTTATTTCACATGTTGGGGAGGGATTGATTTATAAAATTTGTAACTATTCAGTCGCTCAAATCACATCAATCCGTATCGGGCAACTGCATAATTATCCATACCCGAAATGCTTTACCATTACCGCCCTTATTATAAAATTCCCTTAGTAGCCAACAAAGCCCTCAAACATACTCTTATGCCCTTATTTTTTAGATCCTGAATTTTTATCAAAACAATAGAACGAAAAATAAGGGAACAAGATCGCATATTCATGTTGTTGCGATTACGTGTTCAGTTTCGGGAATTTCAAAACGGCTTGAGTATATTTCCAAAAACAATTACTTTAATTCGGTACTTTGTCCCTCATATCCCATAAGTCCCTTTTTCTCTCAACGATTTTATTCTACGAGATCAAAATTGAGCGTATTCTTTCCTTTTTTTACAGTCGCAGATAATCCTGAAGTTTTGACGTCGGCGTATTTTTCGGGCAAATGATGTTTCGGTTTTGCAAGCGGGACAATATCGCCGATTTGTGGATTTTCCGGCGCAACAGCGTCAAGGTCAAGATATTTCATAATCCGCACGTCGTATTCCCCAGCAACAGCGCCTTTACTAAACTCGCCGCCTTGGGCGGACGTCAAATGATAAACGCCGTTCGCGTCGGTTATTCCGGTCGCGGGGATACCATCGACCGATTTTGGTGTGAAACAAACATCTGCCTTGGAAACCGGTTTACCTTCAAACGTTACCGTTCCTTCCACAAATCGGACACTTGGACCTTTGTTACCGCAACCGGTCAACAAAACTACCGAAATCACAAGCAACATAAAAATGAATTTTTGTAACATTGTTTTTTATTTTTCTTTTTGTTTGAGTTAAAATTTTAATATTATGTACTCATGTTACGCATGAGCGATTAACATTCCGGAAACGTAACGATTCAGTCGCTCAACCCAAATAAATCCGTACAGGACAACGGAATAGTTACCGTCAATTTTACCGGAACGTATTATTATTGCCGCCCTTATTTATCAACTTTTTCTTTTTTCCCCTTAATAGCCCGAATCTCGCCAACATGCGCCCTTATTCCTTTATGTTTCGTTCCATTTGGTTTGATAACAATCCATGATCTAAAACATAAAGGCATAAGGCGCGTTTGAGGGCGTTGTTGGCTACTAAGGGAAACTTGATATAAGGGCTAACATAGTAAAATCTTTCGGATAATTATTCAGACGCTCAGTGCGGATTTATTGGGGCGAAGCGGCTGAATAGTTACGATAGCTCATGCGTAACATGAGTTATGTAGTACAAAGTCACGCAATTTCACTTGACCTTTTTCATATCAAGAGAAATTGAGGAACTTCGTAGTAGGGACTCAAGGGACTTATGAGACAATTGAGATATTGTTTCCCAATATCCC
>JAIRYX010000119.1 GCA_031267635.1 Planctomycetaceae bacterium | reverse complement strand
ATGATTGTTCTGATTTTGCGTCGTGTGTTCATGGTATGGGACATTGTTGGTTGCAAGTATTCAAAATGCAGGGACGATTACACGCCCCGCATCCTTATTGTCCAAAATCTGAACGCCCGAAACAACATTGGAGATAACGGTTGTACAAATTTAAAAATTTGTTATACTTCAGTAGATATTAAAGAACACATACAATTGAGTAGGTATGTCAATGAATTTTTGTCGAAATCGTTGTGATATTCGATAAATAAGTTTAAATAGTAAGAATAAATTTTAATCATTTCCACATTGGAGCATAACCGAGCATGTTTCAGAAGATAAGAATTATTTTTTCGATAGCGGAACTCCGCCAGAAAATATTCCTGACGTTGGCGTTGTTAGCGATTTACCGTGTCGGCTGGGCGATTCCGCTTCCGATTGTTGATGCGCAAAAATTTTCCGACGTATTGTCCGCCAATGCGGGCATGACCGACGTGCTGAATCGAATTGCCGTGTTCAGCGGTAGCCAGTTTACACAAATGACAATTTTCGGGTTGGGAATCATGCCGTACATTTCGGCGTCGATTATCTTTCAACTTTTAGGAACGGTTATTCCTAAATTAGCGGAACTCCAAAAAGAAGGCGAAAGCGGACGGCGAAAAATCAACGAATACACACGTTACGCGACAATTCCAATCTGTATGATCCAAAGCTACTTTATGATTAAAGCGTTGGAACATCTTAGTCTTTTCAATACGTCGCTTGCGCCGGGCGGAAATCTTCCGTTTTATTGGACGATTGCGATGGTGTTAGTGATGACAACCGGCACGGCGTTTCTGATGTGGCTTGGCGAACAAATCGACGAATACGGAATCGGCAATGGAATCAGTCTTTTGATTATGGCTGGAATTCTCGCCCGCGCACCGGAAGCGTTACGCGATATTATCAACGGTGTTACGTCGTCCGGCGGTTTGCAGCTTGGCGGCGATATGGGCGTGGATCGCATTTTGATTTTGTGCGCGATGTTTGTCGGCGTGGTAGTCGGCGTGGTATTCATCACGAAAGGACAACGTCGCATTCCAACGCAAAGCGCAAAACATTTTCGCGGCAACCGTATGTATGGCGGCGGCAACAGACAATATCTTCCGTTGAAAATCAATCAGGCGGGCGTGATGCCGATTATCTTTGCGAGCAGTTTGTTGCTGTTTCCGAACGTGTTTTTCGTATGGTTGGCGAAACAATATCCGAGCGTTGCGATGTGGTCAACACTCCAACACATCTTTGAACGCGGACATTCTTACATTTACTTGATGTTGTATATCCTTTTGATTTTCTTTTTCTGCTATTTCTGGACGGCAATTACGTTTAACCCGAAAGACATGGCGGACAACTTGAAAAATCACGGCACGTTTATTCCCGGTTATCGTCCCGGACGCTGGACAGCTGATTTCCTTGAAAAAGTGATGATTTATATTACTTATGTCGGCGCGGCGTTCTTGGCGATTATCGCTATCACGCCGAATGTTGTTTCGGAAACGATGTCGGTTACGTTTGCGGTTTCCAGCTTCTTTGGCGGCACAAGTTTGCTCATCGCAGTCAGCGTAGCAATTGACTTGATTGATAAAATCGACAGCCATTTGATCATGCGGAATTACAAAGGTTTGCTGGACAAACGCGGTTGATGAATTACTCGTATTTTTGATTGAAAGGAAAATATATATACTCGCGACCGCTATGATTTTCCATGAATATGGCACGGTCCAAGTACCACGTATGTTAATAGTACAGGAGAAAAATTAAATAAATTTTTAAAAGTTAAGTTATACTTTCCACGGTAAAAAATTGCCATTTATTTGTTGCTGAACTCCTACTATTATTCATGGAGTTTTAAACGAAAATAAAAGTGCAATTTCTTGCCGTGAGAAATATATGTAATATGCTTAAAATTATTTTTAGTTTATAAAAATGAGAATTGTATGAAAAAAAATATCTTTTTTGTATTTATTTTTTTCATAAATTGTACTTATACGATATTTCCTCAAACATCAATTGATTCCCAGTTTCGGTTATCAGATGCAGTTAATTCGTGGAAAGCAATAGAGAAATCTTTTTCTTCGTTACATTGTGTTATCACTCGTGAAATGAAATCATCTGTAATAAAAAAAGATATTTATCCAGTTCGTATTGTTATTGATGCAACAAAAAATCAATTTGTGGTTGAGCATTTTACTCAAAACGATTCAAAATATCGTAGAGTTATTGATGGAAAAAATGAAGCATATTGTTTTACAATTTCAAACACTTCTGAACAAACTGATTTAACCATAGGAGCGCTTGTAAAGACATTTTCCGATGAAAAGGAATTTTCTTTGATAAGACCCTTGTTTGTACTTTGGAGTATTAGTACAGTTCCAATTTTGGAAATTGTTTCAGATACATCTTTTGAAATAACGAGTGTTAGAAAAATGGATACACTCTGGTCAATTGATTTTACAATTCATTCTGAAAGTAAAAACCGCACATTAGCGGCAATGCGTTCGGGTAATTTTTTGCTTGATCCAAATGCAAATTGGGCAATAAAAGAATACAAGTTAATATCAGAATATCAACAAAATAATCTTGTAAATAGCGAGGGAAAATCAGATTACATTATAAACTCAAATTTTACTTCTCCTATTCCTGTTTTTTTCACAAGAACATCTACATCAGAAAGAGGAAATGAAACAGAATCTTATACTTATTTAGAGTATAAAAAACAGGATTATAATGATGATAAAATTTTTACATTATCTGCTTTTGGGCTTCCTGAACCCGATGCTAAAATGTTTAATTTAGAAGTGTCTGCTAAAGTAAAATGGATACGTTTTATTATAATACTTTTAGGATCATTGATGATTTTAATTTCTTTGGCAATAAAAATAAAAAGAAACTCCAAAGCACTTAAATAATTTTCTTTGGTGGCACAAGTTTGCTCATCGCAGTCAGCGTAGCGATTGACTTGATCGATAATCGACAGCCATTTGATCATGCGGAATTACAAAGGTTTGCTGGACAAACGCGGTTGATGAATTACTTGGATTTTTGATTGAAAAGAAAATACATGAAGAGACCTTGTTGTTAGATTATTTTCACAATGATTGCGATGTCAAATTATATGCACTGAAGGGAGATACTGATCATTTATCAATTTCACCTGGTTTTTATACTAGGTGTGAAAAAATGCAATAAAATTTGCATATTATGATATGAGAGTTTTATTTCATTCTGAATTCAAAATATAAGTTGTTTGCCATAAATATCAAACAGGTAGATTTTAGTGCTTATGTGCAATATGCTTTAAAAATATAAAAATAATTTTATGTGTTCAGTAAAATATCGGTTGATATATTTTTGTTAATATGATAAAATATATTTTAATGATGTGATGTAGAAACAATGTTTTCTACAAATTAAAAATTTCAAACAAAAAACGAAAGTGAAAAAGTTAATTTCAGTAGTTTTATGCATGATTGCAATTTTATTGTTCGTAAATTTTGAAAAGATGACGACTTACGCATTTTTGTGTAAGAATTGTACACAAAGTTGGTCCACTTCTTGCCACAACAGGAGGATCATGCCAATTTATAAGGCAATATGGGCAATCACCTTATCAAACATATGTCACATATAATGGCACTTGGAGTACTGATGTCAAATTTACTTTTTGTCAATTGACTCTTAATCCTTTTAGGTCTTGCAGTCATTCGTCAATGACTAAATATTCAGTTTGTTATGGTGTTCAAACAACACATCCACAATATTCTGGCACATATAACTATGCCCAAGCATTCACCCAAAATGCTTGTCAATAATAATATAGATCTATGGTTAATTGACCTTATATAAACTGCACACACCTCCTTTCGTTTTGTGGAGGTTGTTTAATAAAAATTATTTTAGATATGAAGTACACTTTAAATGGTTTGAAATTGTGAATTTTGGGGTATAGGGTTTGCATACGTCTGAATTTTTACATCTCATATATAATTTAGAGCAAATTTAATTTACCTATAAATTGTTAGTTGGTTATGTATGTAAATAGATTGTTTTTAGCTATTAAAAATATATAACGTGTAAGAAATACTTTAGGATAATCTGTGTTCTGAATATAAACAGAGGATTTATTAAAAAAAGATTGTTAGAGATTCCTTTAATTATTTTAATGTTGTATTTAATGAAGAGGTCGTTATGAAAAATACACCTAACATTTTTATAAAAAAGACACTTCTGTTTTTTATTCTATTATTGACGGGTAATAGTTATATTTTCACCGAAACGTATAGTGTATCAGAGCTTGCTAAATTGAATCAAAAGTATTGGGAAAATTTTAATAAAATAGACCTTGTTTATACTGAACGTCATATAATGCAAATTTTTGATCCAGATGCTCAAAAAACCAATGCAATTGACGAAACAAGACAATGCCGCTGGTTTTCGGATGGAAAACGCGATTTGTTGGAAGATTTACCGTTAGATAAGCAGCCGGTTATGACGCCGGAAGGTAACACTCCTTGTTATATTTGTCAAAAATTTGATGGAACTTATTTTTTAGAAGAGTGTGTTTCACTGGAAAAAGGGAAACAGAATCCTCAATCATTAGTGGACTCGCTAAAATTGGAATGTCGTGCGTCTTTGCTTCCCTATGATCATTTGAATCCTAAAGCATTATTTCCCAAAGCAACATTTTTGCAGGCGGTATTTCGTTCGGAGGATATGAATTCCCCGCTTAAAGATATGTCGCAACTAATTAAAACCGGGGATGATGTTAGCGAACCCATTCGTTCACTTAATGATAAAAATGACGTTATTTGGACGTTTCGTATTACGTATCAAAACAAAAATAATAAGGCAGCAGAGCATGATGCTCACTTTGAAGTTTCTCTTAATGAAAGTAAAGGTTTTGTTTTGCATCGTATTTATTCTTATATTCCAGCTTCAGGATCAACAGCGACAACTTATCCTGCGGGTGATAAAATAGCGACGGTTTTTGAATCAATTGTTCTTGATTATACAAAAATTTCAGAGTCGCTTTACTTTCCGTCAAAAATAGCAAGCGGTTTTGGACCGCCTGATTTTCGAGGTAACAAAGACGTCATGAATATGGATTTTTTATCAGATTTTTACGAGATTAAAAAAATACTGATAAACGAGCAAGTGATAGAAGAACCGGATTTTGCTATTCCTGAATTTTATTTAGTGAGCCGCTTTGATTTACTTGACAGATCAAAAAAAAACATTGATTTTGTACCTGTCTCAATTTGGGGAAAACATAATAAACCATTAACAACGTTCGTAAATTCGCAAGAGCTTTCTGATTATATTAAACAAGAAACAATTGATCAATTTAAACCTGCCTATTTTTCTATGGGGCGTATTTTATTTATCATGTTAGGAATTGTTCTGGTCATTATAGGATTGATAAGAAAATATGTATATAGTAGATAATAAGTGATTTGTGATAATGATGTCAATACTTTAAGGAAATTTTATTATGTTGAAAAAACTGTTCAATAAATTGTCTTGGAATGAAAATTATATAGACGCATCTATCGTGTACATTGGATTAGCGTTTATTATTTTGGGCGCGTCGTGGGGATTCACGAAGGCTTTTGCTGATTATTGCGATTGTCCAGAAGGAACAATATGTGTTCAAATGGGGGAAGGTTACGAATGTCAATGTTCTCCAGAAGAATAAATTTTGGTAAAAATTTATTTGAAAGATTGTTATTTATTTTTTCGATAGGATTACTTCTTTTTGCAATTTTTCATATTGCTTTTACTTTTAGTGAAATTTCTAGGCATCTTGAGACAAATTTACTTGTTTGTAATGAACCGAACCATGATTTCGGGAGAGTAACACAAGGAGTTCACCCTGAGTGTTCATTTATTGTTAATAATGTTACGAATAACCCAATTACCATTCAAAAGGTGGTTCCCGGTTGTGGTTCGTGTGTTGAAATTATAGATTACTCGCATGAACCAATTCCAGCAAATGGTTTTGGTGTGGTAAAAACAACACTCTTTACAGATGACTTGGAAAGAGATAGTGTATCAATTCGCGTTGTGTTGTAGCTACGAGTACGAATCAGTGAATGCCGATAACAACTGTTGCTGATGTGGCGTTTGGGCATAAAATTGGACCATTTTGTAGGAAACTTTAACTAAATAAGAAAGAATCTCATGCGTATTGTATTCATCGGACCGCCGGGAGCGGGTAAAGGAACTCAGGCGGAAAAAATCATAGCGAAATATGCGACTGCGCATCTTTCTACCGGCGATATGTTGCGCGCCGCACGCGACGCAAAAACGGAAGTCGGTGTGAAAGCGGAAAAATATATGTCGGGCGGTCAACTTGTTCCCGACGACGTTGTTATTGACGTAATTTCCGAGCGTTTGCAGCAGCCGGATTGTCAGAAAGGTTATTTGCTCGACGGTTTTCCGAGAACAATTGCGCAGGCGGAAGCGTTGGATAAAATGCTTGCCGCAAACAATACGCCGTTGGATGTTGTTCTCGAACTGAAAGTGCCGGAGGAAGAATTATTCCGGCGGCTTGCCGGTCGAGGACGTGCCGACGACAAGCCGGAAGTAATCCGTGAAAGGTTGGTGGCTTATACAAACCAGACAAGTCCGCTACTTGATTATTACGGCAAAAAAGGACTTCTGAAAAGCGTTGACGGACTTGGTTCCATTGACAGTATTTTTTCCGAAATTGAAACAATTCTCGATAAATACGTTTCCTGAAAATAGCTTTTTATGACATCGGGTTGACAAAGTGATTACACTAAAATCGGAACGCGAAATATTGAAAATGCGAAAGGCGGGATTACTCGTCTGGCATGCGCATCAGATTGGCGCGGCGGTTTCGTATCCCGGCGTCAAAACATCGGAAATTGACGAGCGGATGGAACGTTTCTTTTTGGATCAAGGAGCGCAACCGTTATTCAAGGGCGTTCCGGGAACGGTTCCTTTTCCGGCGACGTGTTGTATTTCGGTCAATGAAGAAGTCGTTCACGGCATTCCCGGCAAACGGATATTAAAAGAAGGCGACATTGTCAGTATCGACACCGGTTGTCGTTTGGACGGTTGGTGCGGCGATGCGGCAGTAACGCATCCAATTGGGAAAATCGCGGACAATGTGCAAAAATTGCTTCGCGTGACAAAAAAAACGCTGGAAATAGCGATTGAATTGATTCCCAAATGCCGTTATTGGTCGGAAGTTGCGCAGCAAATGGAAAAATATGTGGTACAGCATGGCTTTTTTGTTGTAGAAAGTTTTGTTGGACACGGAATTGGACGCGAAATGCACGAAGACCCACAAGTCCCAAACTATTTTCGTGGTGAATTGTTGCGGATGGGACGCGATTTCAAATTGCAACCTGGCTTGGTTATCGCCATTGAGCCGATGGTCAATATGGGAACAAAACGAGTCGCTGTTCAGAAAGATTACTGGACAATGTCAACCGTTGATCGCAAGCCGAGCGCACATTTTGAACACACGATTGCTGTTTTGGAAAACTCCGTCTTTGTCTTGACCGGAGAACCTGCGGCAGATGAAGAACATTTTGATCTGCAAAAATACGTGAGTTAGCCAACAAGCGACAGAAAGAAAAATACTGTACTTCCCACGGCGAGAAATTGCATTTTTATTTCACGTAACGATTCAGTTGCCCAACCCCAATAAATCCGCTAGTAGCCCGAATTGCACCTCCAATACGCGCCCTTATTCCCTTGTTTTGATAACAATCCATGATCTAAAAAATCAGGGCATAAGAGCGTGTGTGGGAGGACGTTGTTGGCTACTAAGGGAAACTTTGGTAAATAAAGGCGGCAATGGTAAAGTCTTTCGGATAACTCTACAGTTGTTCAGTGGGATTTAATTGGCTTGGGCAACTGAAGAGTTGTAAATATTCATAACTCATGTTACGCATGAGCTATCGTAACTATTCAGCCG
>JAIRYX010000115.1 GCA_031267635.1 Planctomycetaceae bacterium | reverse complement strand
TTATAGCATATATATATCTATATATATATCTTATGAATATCGTTGCAGTAATTTAACATGTTGTATTGCGGAAAATAAAGTGTTTTTGAATAGTTACTTGAAAATCAGAAGATATTTTTTTGACAAGCAATTTTTACCCACTTATTTTAGTTTATGTCAGAATTAGATTTTGTCAATACACAAAAGTAAAAATTGCTGACAAGGATACCGCAATTTTTATGCCAAAGAGGAGAAAAACAGTTTTTTCACAATAAGCGCTGGCTCTGAAATGGTAAAACCGTTCAGATAACGATGCAGTTGCCCAGTGCGGATTTATTTGACTTGAGCAACTGACGCCGTAGTGTTCTATTGCGTTTTCAAATATTGTTCCCCAAAAACGAAATAGTCAGAAAAAACAAACTATTATAGAATATTGGACTTCCGAACTTCAAATTTTATGTTTAATAACGTCTCGATTGGAGTTCGGAAGTCCAAAGTTTAGCCGCGAAAGCTAACGACAACTCGCGAAAAGCTTTATCAATACGCTTGGAGAGACTTCGTGCCATGTCAAGCAGCGCACCGTCGTTAAAATTCCGGCAAATTGAGCGGGTAATTTCTCCCCGGCGGAAATCGGTTGTCGGCGCCGCCATTTTGGTTGCGCTCCGAGGATTCCAATTTTATCTGTTGCTGATATTCGGACGGTTTCACTTTCCATGCAAAATTCGTTTTGGCGAACACATCTTTTTGGAGTCCTTGATTCAATTCGTAATTTCGCTGCTGTAACGCGATTTGAGTGTAAATTCTTAACTCAAACTGTTGCGCGGCTTGATAGGATGTAAACGCCGCGTCGTCGAGCGGTGAAATTTCGGCTTTGCGGACAAGATAAAACGTGTCTTGCGATTGATTTGCAAATACGCCGATTTCGCCCACGTTCAAGTCATAGACGCCTTCCATAAATTCTTGACCAAGATTTTTGAGGACGGTATTTTTCACCAAAGATTCGCCGGGCAATACATTTTTCTCACGCACTTCGCCAAATTGCGCAGGAACCGGCATTCCATTATAGATATAAAGGAAGTAATTGTCCGGCAACTTGCGAAACGAGAAATATTCCGATTCCACAATGGTTTTCACGTCTTGGCTCGCGTTTTCGCGGGATGTGAAAGTTTCAATCAGCGACTTGCCCGATTTTTTTGCAATTTCAGCAAGCTGTTCCGCTTTTTCTTTCGCGGGCTTGCTCGCCTCAACCGCCGCCCAACGCTCTTTTACTTGCTCGGCAATTCCTTTGTCGTTAAATTTCGGAATATGTTCTTCGCTCGTGTCCGTCACCCAAAACAGATAATGCGTTTTTTGCGCCCAATTTTCCGCCAGGTACGGCTTGTTCTGATTCACGCCCCCGGAACGTCCGAACAATGTTCCATAAACGGAATCGCCGCCGGTTGTAGAATCGCCGATCATTGATTGCGCGAAAAATAAATCTTTGTTGACCATATTAAACGAATTGACATTTTCAAGATCGGCGTATTGGAATCCCACGTCGCGTACCAACGCCGCGAGATCAGGACGCGAGTCCAGTTTCGCGTTCGGTCTTTGCAAATGGGCGACATATTGCCCATAGTAAACGTTCATCGCGTTTTCGATGCTTTTGAGTTTCGTTTGTAGCCGCTCTAACGCCAGTTTTTCGCGGATTTCCGTTTTCAATGCATCATCAAGCAACTTGTATTGCGTTATCAGCGACGAAAACGGTGACGGCACTAACGCTGTTCCCAACGGCAATGTTGCGTTGAAATTGACAGCCGGTACAGAAGTCGCCGACGGTGCGGCAGGTGTTGTTGTTGCGAGCGGATTTGTTGCCGACGGTGCAACTTCGAGAGCGGTAGCCGCCGAATTTTCCGCAGGTTGAGACTCCGTTGCCGCGTTTTCCGATGGAAGATTTCCTTGAGGGTTTTCCGATTCTACGGCATCTTGCGGAGCAGTTTCCGATACGGCGACAGGTTGAGCGTCGTCTTGTGCGGATACTTCCGGCTCAGACGCCTCTTCCGTTTGATAAGAAACGAATCGAATCGGCGCGTTCATGTGATTCCATGAAGATTTTCCTTCATTTTCGCCGTCTTTCTTTTCTTCCTGATCGAGACCGGCGGGACTTTCCGCTTGATTTTCCGTACTTGTATCCGGTTGCTCTTCCGGTGCGGCGGAAACAGACGCCGGAACTTCTGTTCCCGATGCGGAACTTTCATTTTCCGGTTTTACTTCCGGCGTTGTGATCGGCGCGGGCGTTACCGGCTCCATTGTCACTGGTTCGATTGCTGCCGGTTCCGTTGTTGCGGACGGCGTTGCTGTCGGTACAGTTGTGTTATCGGATTGCGGCAACGTTGGCGGCATACTCAATTTGCCGGACATGCCGGGCGTCGGAATATTGCCAAGTCCCGTCGGCGTTTGTTGTTGCGTTTGCGGTGCAATTTTATATAACGCTTCTTTGTTTTTCTCGTAATATTGCTGAACTTCGTCGTCGGTGATTTCTTCCGGTTTCGCTAAACTTTCCTGATAAGAAACCACTTGAATATGGAACTGCTTCGGCACGGAAAATCCGCTTTCCGCCGCATTGGGATTGTTGTCGCGGAATTTGTTTTCCTCGAAAAATTTCTTCAGCGTTTTTTCCGACGGCTCTGGAATGTTTGCTGTGAACTCGTTGATGGAAACCGGAATGACTTCGATTTTCATCTGGCGATTGAATTGATTGTACCAATCGAACATTGCGGCGGGCGATAACGTTCTCACGCTTTGCATCGTTGAACTTCGGAAACGCGAAACGAGCAATTCGTCCGCGATTAACGCTTTCACGTCGTAGTCGCTGATTCCGGCGTTACGCAATGCGCTTTGATAAATTTGTTCCGTAATCATCGCTTTCGGACTATTTTCGTCGAGTGAATTGCCGCGCGCCACTGTCGCAAGAAATTCACCAACTTCCGCATCTGTAACGTGGTGTCCTTGTTTCTGCATGTACCGCGCAACGATCCATTCTTCGACCATTGCTTCTTCGCTCATTTGCTGTAATTCCGCACCGAGTTGAGGAAAACCGCTATTCGACTGCGTTTGCTGGTACATTTCCAAACCGAGCGTTTGATAAAAATTTGCCAACGCCTGCCGCCGATGATTGAGCGCATACAATTCTTGTTGTCCGATGTTTCCGAGTGTTGACGTTGCAAAAGTAACACTTGCCGTACTGCCGCTTCCTAAATATTGCAGAAGCACCGGTAACACAATAAAACTGATCATTGCCATCACGCCAAGCCCAACGAATGCTTGTTTCTGATGTTTACGAAAATACTTAAACGGACTTGCCATTCAATGAAATCCTTTTTGAGGTAAATTTTTTCTGTTTAATTGACGTAATAAAAAGAACACACCGCCGTCACACGCCTGTTCTGCAACTTTCTCCCAAGAACGGTAAACAATAATTGTATCATTTCCCGTCCTAAAGACAATCGTGACCTAATTATAACGGTTTTTTTGAGAAAAACAAACCGCATTTTGTGATTTTTTTGTTTTGTTGCCTGCCGCGAAGACACGAAGGTTCACAATTTCCAAGAAAATTTCAAAACATCTTCAAAACGTATATGTCAAGCCCTTGTTTCAACGGCAACTGGTTCAATTTCAAGCCCAGATATTGAGCATGTCGCAAAACCGGATGATCGCAAAAATGAGTAAGGATGGTAAAATATATATTCTATACAATGTGCAGAATGTGGCGAAAACGATATGTTTTTCGCTCTCGTGTCCGGCATATTGCCTTGTCCATTTGGGAGTGTTTACGCTGGTCGAACTACTCATTGGATTTTGATTGCGTTCCTTTTTGCCCATTGTGCAACCTCGCCCGGAAAACGATACGACGGATGCGAGGTATCAACGATCTCGTAACCGGTGAACAATTACACCTCTATCCGGCTTCGGACTGATTATAGACATGCAACCGGAAACGTTGTACAATTGTTCCAATTAAAACAAATCTGCTTATTTCACATTTTGGGGAGGGATTGATTTATAAAATACTATAACTATACTCGTTGCTCTTGAGTTTTTCAGTTTTTATGAATGGAGATCAAGCCGGCTTTTATGGTATTAACGACGTCGGTGAAAACCGAAATTTCAAATGCAATGTGTATATTCAGTTTCCCAAGCCCAAGAAACCCGCGCTGGACAACTGTAGGGAACTTCCCAAAACCTCCCCCAAATATTCGTAAGCCCTTATTTTTTAGATCATGAATTTTTATCAAAACAAGAGAACGAAAAATAAAGGAATAAGGACGCACATATTGGTGCAATTCGGGCTACTAAGGGAATTTTATAAATAAGGGCGGCAATAATATTGTCCGGTAAAATTGACTGTAACTACTACAAAGTCACGCAATTTCACTTGGTATTTTTCAACGTACAATACCTATAAATTTGACGTTTTTCATATGCGGATTTATTTGGCTTGAGCAACTGACACCATAGCGTTCTATTGTGTTTTCAAATAATTGTCTCCCAGAAATGAAATAATCAGAAACCAGTTACCAATTACGTAATCGCAAACAGGCATCAACAATTAAAAAATGAAAAGAGTAATAATGAATAAATCAGCATTGTCTATTATTGCAATTTGCGTCATGCAATACTGCGTTTATGGCGAGCAAACGGCTCTTGATCGTATTGATCGGGAGGCATTGGTTAAACGTCACGCTGTAACGCTTAACAAAATTTCCGCGTCCGAGTTG
>JAIRYX010000469.1 GCA_031267635.1 Planctomycetaceae bacterium | reverse complement strand
GAACAAAACAACGTCAGCAGCACGAAATGCGAACGGTTACAATATTTTGTGAATTTGAAACTCTCAATTAAACTCGCCGCCTTCGCCGCTCAAGCCGGAATCTGTCTCTGAAGTTGCCGATAATTCCGGCTTTACAAAACGTCCCGCAAAGAGCGTCTTGTTTTCTTTCGTAATAAGATACAAAAACGGACGGTTTAAATAAAGAGAATGCGCATCAATCGCCGACTTGACAGAAAATCCCGCACCGGTTGCCGCCGCCGCTTCCGTTCCTTGTTCGTCCACTTTGACATAAATTCTCTGCCGGACGTCGCTCAAATACAAATCTTTTTTTCCGTTGATTTTGGAAAAGTCCGCGTTATGAGTAAATGCCGTTACAATACCAAGTTTTTTCAACGATTCGTTGATCGTCAATTTGCTTTCTATTGTAAATTTCGGCATCCGCAAATTGATTTGAGAAATTTTTAATTCGGCACGCCATGTATCCAATTTTCCCGAAGAAATTTCCGTTTCGATTTTTGAAAAATCATCTGCGTTTTTCGGAAAAAGAATCAGCATTGAGTATCCTTTGTTTTTATACGGGATTTCCAGCATCACAACCTTTTCCGTTTCACCGTACAACATTCGACTTGTCTGCGACATCATTTTCGTTGTAGTTTCCGTGCCGTTCAGAAGAGTGAACGTTCCGTCTAACGTCGCTTCTTTGTCAAACGGATATTTCCAATCGGCGGCAAAATGAACCGCGTTTGCCAAAACGCAATGAGTGTTTGCCGCGAAATTTTCATATAAAATCGGGATTTTCCCTTGCGTTTTTTCCGAACACCATACGTTGATTTTCTTCAACGCATCGCCGGAATTTCCGACAAAATCCACTTGTTCGATCAATGCGCCAAAATTTTGTTCCGACATTTCACAAAAATCTTTTTGAAGCGTTTGACCTTGTTGCATCCAAACCGCCGTTGCAACTGTAAGAGGAGAATTTTCTTCTTCAGAAATCCGCAGCGCAGCGGCATATTGTTTCCAATCGCCTTGTTTGTTCAAAGCCGCCGCGATTTCTGATTCCGTTTCTCCCGACGCGCCGGAACCGACTGCGCCAATCGCAAGTTCCGCTCCATAAGGCGAACACGCAAGATTTTCATTAGGATTTTGTAACACGAGCGTTCGGAACAAATCCCACGAAAAATCCGCTGTTTTTTTCGGCTCTTCAGCAATGCCGTATCCGGTAAGAACCGTTCCCAACATTAAAGCCGTCATAAAAATTGTCGTTTTCATTTTTCTTTCTTTCATTGTTGAATGATTGTTATACTGTAGCTACTATGAAATTCATCTTTTTTTAAGACAGGATAACAGGATTGTCAGGATATAATAAAATCCTGCCTATCCTGTAAATCTTGTCAAAAAAATAAAAACTTCATTTCATAGTACGATGAGTCTATTAGTGAAACCCGTTAAGACTTGTTCGGCAATACTTTCACATATTGAGAAGCATTTCACATCGATTTCCCGTTTCATTTAATATCCCAATTCAAACGTTACGTCAATTGTTTGTTTGTCGTTGACGTTCACGACTTTTACGGTTATTTTTTTTGGCGAATTGTCAACAGCGTTCGCGTAATCCTGTTCGTTACGGATTGGAGTTCCGTTGATTTCAACGATGACGTCGCCAATTTCAAATCCTGCGCGTTGTCCGGGACTGTTCGGAATGATTTGCATCACTTGTACGCCGCTCGAATGATTGACCGCCCGAATGCCGAAACGCGGTCCCTGATAGGTGCCGGATGTTTGTTCCGTTCCGGGCAATAAACCATTGACGTTAAGCGTTTGCGATTTTTGGAGAGAAACGCCGTTGAGCGGCGGTTCAAATTGATAACCGTCAGGATAACATTGGAGAAACGCTTTATGGACTTCGCCTTTCCATTCTTCAACAAATTCCGTCCAGGTTATTGACGCATTGCTCCGATGTTTTTCCAACAGAGCAACAAATGTCCATGTGAAACAGGAACCGCGTTTTTGAGACGTAGAATCCGTAAAAGACGCTTCGCCGCGTTTGGAGGAAGTTATATCCGCAATTCCTTTCGGCTTGAGAAATAACGTTTCAAAAACCGGAGACATTTTTTCAGGAAGCGCAACGGCTGGCGGCAATTCTTTACTTTCGCCGGATATTTTTTGTTCAAGGTTACAACAATCGGTCAACAATATAAGTAAGTTCGTTTTTTTTTCTTCTAACACGGCGAGAAGCGTCCGTCGTTGCAATGCAACCGAACGACCGTTTTTATCTTTGAGTTGAAAATACTGTCCGCCGTTCATAATATCGTGAGCGGCATGACCGGAATAATAAAAGACCAGCGTGTCTTTTTGATCAGCGCGGATTTTTTCAATCGTTTCGAAAATTTTATCCGGCATGATTTCATTTTGTTGCATTAAAACCAAGTCAAGCTGTTTTGAAGGGATATTTTCCTGAAACAGCCGTTTCATATTCCGGTAATCGGCGTTTAGATTCGCTCCGAATCCGGCGAGTCCGTCAACGGCAATAATCACATGAATTATCGGATCTGCGGCATAAATCGGCGGTCGAACGGTAAAAATCAGAACGAATAAAAATAATAAACGTTTCATAATGCGTTCCATTGGCTGATGAACGATATTGTTATGGAAACCTCTAATCACTCTTTTGTCCGCGAAAATTCACGAAATATAAATAATACGGAATGATGTTTTTAGACATTCCCTTTATTTATACAGAATTTTATAGTTCGGCGACACAAAAATAGAAAAATTTGTATCAAAAAAATTTGTAACTATTCAGTAGGATGTAAGTAAGTTACCGGTTATTTCGTTTTTGGAGGAGATTTAACTGTTCACGGAATGTTTTATTTTCCCATGTTGGAACAATGAATCCATCTACCTCATTTCCACCTAATTTTTTTAACAAAACAACCTCAGTAGCCAATGAATCCCCCACAAAAACCTCATTACCTCATCAAAAAAGAAATAATGAGGCAATGAGGTTGGTTTTTGTGAAACCGTTTTGCTACTGAGGTTGTTTTGTGAGGAAAATTAGGTGAAAATGAGGTTGGTAACACAAACAATATTGCCCGTTTGGTATTAAAAATACTTACCACCGACGGAATCGTTACAAAAAATGAGCAAAGCCGCTTCCTTATTGTTCGCCGAGTTCTTGGAGCCGTTTTCTAGCGTCTTCATATCCTTGCGACGCAGCTTTGTGATACCATGTTACGGCTTTGACTTTATCAGCTTTAATTCCACTGCCGACATCGTAACAGAATCCTACATTGTATTGGGCATTGGCATTTCCTTGTTCGGCTGCCATAAGATACCATTGAAAAGACGCTTTCATGTCTTTCGGGATATTTGACTCTATGCCGAAATAGTAATACTCACCTAACTTCATTTGAGCATCTACCAACCCGCTTTCCGCCGCCCGCTGGTAAAAAGAAAGCGATTTGGAATAATTGTTGCCATAATTTTTCAGATGATACGCATACAAAAACATTCCTTCAGGAATCTCTTTTTCCGCCGCTTTTTTCCAAAGAGCCATTTTTGCTTTGTTTTCGTATTGTTCGAAGTAATAAACCAAATCTTCTCCTTTGGACTTGGCTTCTCTGAAATTTTTCATGTCCGCAAGAATTTCATTATGAAGTTTTGCCGTTTCTGAGTTTTCAGGAACAAAATTCCGCGTTGGCTTTTTTTGCGGTTTCGATTCTGTATCGTCTTTTTTTTCTTGCGTTTGGGGGTTATCTTCGGTTTCCACTGATGTTTGGTTATCGTCCAAAAGTTTTTGGCTATCTTCCATAAGTTGTCCGGTCATTGCTTGAATAATATCTATATCATAAGACCGAAGAACGCCTCCAAGTTTTAGATAACTCATAGCCATCGCAGTCGTTTCCGGCGACCCTTCCGGCTTTCCCTGCATTTTTTTGTAGTTTTTGAGATATTGGGAATAAGCGTTACGGAAGTCTCGCGGCAGCGTTGCGTCATCGGCGATTTTTTCTGTTTCGGCAAGTACTTCCTGATAATCGCCGCCGTTTTCATCCGCCAACGCCCCCAACACAAGAGGTAAAGTACTCATCGCTTCAATTATTTTTTGTCTTTGCGGAGTATTTTTAGTTCGTGTTTCACTCGACGACACGCCGGACGCAAGTATAAAATCGGAAATTTCTCCTTTCAGATAAGGCGTTTGCTTTGCCTGATATTGTTCCAACGCCCGCCGTTTTGTTTTGGACGCGACATAAGACGTTAAACCTAAAAGCGTTACGTTTCCGTTTTTATCCGCCGCATTTCCTTGAAGCCCTTCAACGAGATAATGCGTAAAAATTCCCTTTTGATGTTCCATGTCTTCGCGGCTCAACTCTCCTTTGCCGCAACTTTGAAAGAGAACAATTCCTTTCGGCGGATTCGCAAGCGTTTGTAACGTTGACACTTGAGCGACGCTTTTCGTGGCAAACGGAGTTTCGCGGCAAGCGTCCACGAGCATCAGTTTGAACGTTGCCTTGCATTTTTCGAGCGAATTAAAAATATCGCTAATTGGAATTGTTGTTGCGAGTAAATCTTTCTCTTTCGCGTCCATCGGGCAAAATCGCGGTTGATCTTCGTCGATTCCATGACCGCTCATCGCAAGAAGAACCGTGTCTCCTTCTTTGGCGGATTCAAGGATCGTGTTGATGTAAAGTTGAATATTTTCTTTCGTCGGCAGATATTTTGTTTCACCGCCGCACGTCAGACAATAGACGTTGGTTTCGTCAAAGCCGATTTTGTAAAGTTGATCGCGCAACGCCAAAATATCGTTTTTGGCAAAACGGAGTTTCGCGAGTTGGACATAATCGTCCACGCCGATTAAAATCGCATGTTTTTTCGGCTGTATTTCCGCTCCAAACGCGGAAAGACCAACAAGCGATAACAATAAAGTGAAAAATAGATTTTTCATTGTAAAATCTCCAAAATGTTTAATTGTTTTGTTTTTAGTAATAATGGACATGTGAATTTTATTCCGTAGGGGCAACGGCAAGCGTCGCCCCTACATTTTAGGGTTACTTCTGTAATTCTTCGGCGGCTTTCATCATTTCTTCCATGTAATTGATACCGTATTTTTTCTTGAGAAGTTCTTCGCGTTTCTGAAACTTTTCAACAAATTCCATGCCCGGATTTTCTTTCAAGAGACCATCGAAAATTTGAAGACTCAGTTCCCGAAAATCCTGCGGTAATTTAGAGTTGTTGAGTAGTTCCCGCGTTTTAGTAATATCTTTTTCGTAACCTTCCTTTTTATTTTTGAGTGCATAAGTGGCGTAACTTTCCATCTTCAACGCTTCAATCATTTCTTTTCGCGGCGCATCGACTTGAATCAATTGTATTGGCTCTTCATCGCCGAACAACACAAAATCAGCGGTTTCTCCTTTCAGATAAGGACGTTGTTTTGCTTGAAATTGTTCCAATGCCCGCCGCTGTGTTTTGTCCGTCACATAAGACGCTAAACTAAACAGCGTCACGTTGCCGTTTTTATCTTTCGCTTTTCCTTCAAGCCCTTCGACAAGATAATGCGTGAAAAAACCTTGTTTAATCTCTCCATCTTCATAACTGAGTTCTCCTTTCGCACAGCTTTGAAACAAAACAATTCCTTTCGGCGGATCGTAAAACGTCTGCAACGGCTTTGCCTGATCAACGCTTTTCGAAACAAACGGATTTTC
>JAIRYX010000467.1 GCA_031267635.1 Planctomycetaceae bacterium | reverse complement strand
GTTTAATTTTGATAACCCTCCGTCCTCTAAAACATAAGGACATAAGGGCGCGTTTGGGAGGTGTTGTTGGCTACTAAGGGAAATTTGATAAATAAGGGCGGCAATGGTAAAGCCGTTCGAGCAACTGAATAGTTACCTTCTAAAAAAATACACGGATCAGTTTTTAAAAAATCCGCATCTTTTTCTAAAGGGGACTCCTGAAAATCAGGTTTTTAGAAGTTCCCTACAATGGAAAGTACTTACACAGACCTCATGCGTAACATATGAGGTCTGTATTTTTCAACGGTGAAATTTGTTGGAAATGAGGTTTTTAGAATTTGTCATATATAGATTTATTTCTGAAATCTGTGGTTTGTATAAATTACGAAAATATGAGAAAGACAAAGTATATAAACTTCACATTTTATTTATATCGCGTCGTTTACCTAACGTTCAAATTCAGAACGAGTCTTTTGAATAACCAACATTTGGTGTATTTTGTACAAAACAGGAACGCTTGGCTTCACTTACAAGTCGTTTTCAAAGTTCAGCCCGCTTTTGGAAAAGAGCCAAAATCTTTTTTTCAAAATTGCTCTTGTAAAAGTAAAGAAAATCTGGCATAATCTTGTGCTGTCGAAGAAATCCGATCAAAATCACGTCAACGGAGGCGTGACGGACGCAATGTAAACAAAATAGATAAAACAACTTGATCTGGTAAGGATGCCATGTGCGGACAAGGATGTCCGGGTCAGTTGCCGCGTTCATTTTTGATGAAGGCGGCTTTTATTTTCTTGATAAGTTTGGGATTCGCCGAACTTATATCGCTTATTGTTTGCGCACAAAATCCTTCTTCAACATATCAGCCGCCGCAAACTCTCACGCCAATTCAAAATTTTCCTCAACAACAATCTTATCAATCAACACAATCTCCGTATTCTTCTTCAACACAGTATTCTTCAACGCCTGCGATTTCCATGCAATCTGCACCAATTGCCATGAATCCTCAAAATACCAATCCGCAACCTCAAAACATAAATCCGCAATTTCAAAGTCCAGGCAATAGAGACAATTACCCGGATATTGGCGTCCGAATCGCTAACATTCAAACGCAACCGTTTCAAAATTATGGATTTACAAACACACCAGTTATTACAAATTCCACAAATCACGTAGATGATTTGGCTGGAAATCCGCTTTTGCCGCTGCAAACTGATTCTTTGCAACAAATTGAACGGCAATTTGAACGACAAAAAGAATCAATGGAATTTTCGCACGGTTATTGTCGCGTCAGTGTTGCATGGGGTGGCGGCGAGCCGCGAGTTTGGGAAGGGACGCTTCGGCTGACCGACGGAACAATGCGGCAAATGGTTTCGCTTGGCGCCGAACCGGATGTGCCTGGTTCGTTGTGGTTGGATGAAAATGGAACGCTAAATATTGCATCTCGTTCACCCAAATCGTATTCCGGCATGCACATTACGTTGGATTGCACCCCTACCGCGCAGCTTCAAATTCAAATGACCGACCACGACCATAAATCTCAATTGATTACAACGGTAATGATTGCGGATTTGATTCGCGGAGCCGTGCAGCAAACGTTGGATCAATCAGGAAATCATATTCGTTTGGAACGCGTGCCGGGCGATGAATTGTCGATTCACATTCCCAAAGGAACAACAATTCTTTCGCCGAATGAAATGACAGAATGGGAAATTTTACCGCGATTTTTGAATCATCCGCACGAAAAAAATTTGTCGTTGACAGTAGCGGCGTATCGGGGACGAACCAATGACCGTGTGAATGAAGCGGAATTTGCGATCCCTGATGAAGAAAATCCGCCAAATAGCGCAAAGTCCGCCGCGATTCCTGTGCCGTTTCGTGCGCCGAATGAAGAAGGCGTTTATGATATTGTTCTCACTTTGCATCAAAAAAGTAACGACCGTTTTCCTTTGTTCGGTTCGCGCGATAAAACGCTGGTTCAGCGCACGTTTCAATGTTTCATTCTTTCGCCAACATTGCCGAATCGCGCAAATCCAACGGCGGCTCAGTGGAATGATCGCGGAACGCTTGTCGAAAGTGTTGATCCGTCGAATCCGAATTGGTGGCGGCGGTTTTCCAAGCTGACGTTGCCGCTACCGCGTATCGGCTATTTTCCCGGAACCAACAACGCGGAATCAACGCCGGTCAATCAATATGAACCGTTTCCGCAACCGCAAGAAGAAAAAACAACGCTCGAAAACGTGCGCGATAGAGTTTCGCAGCTTTCGCCCGGACAACTTCTCAACCGTAGCCAGCCGAAAACTTTTTGGCAGGAAAATTTCGGAAGCGGACATGTTGTGCCGTATCACTCATCGGAGAATAACGTTACCGGTTTTGCAGAAATGCCTCCGCCGCTCGACAAAAATTCGCCGCCGTGGGAAGCGTACCCGATTCCAATTACAGAACCGAACAAACCTCATTTTCTCGAAATTGATTATCTTTCGGGCGTGCCGCAAACGCTTGGAATCAGTATCGTAGAGCCGTCGCCTGTCGGCGGTTTTATTCCGTCAACCGTTGATTCCGGTTTGCGAGTCGAAAAAGAAATCGTTTCCGATCAACCGGTTGGACGTGTTTTACAGCATCGCATTTTGTTTTATCCTAAAACTAAAACGCCGATCATTTTGCTTGTGAATCGGCGGGACGATCAGTCGGCAGTTTATGGA
Source organism: Planctomycetaceae bacterium (assembly GCA_031267635.1). Classification (GTDB taxonomy): domain Bacteria; phylum Planctomycetota; class Planctomycetia; order Pirellulales; family Thermoguttaceae; genus WRMR01. The sequence goes on along the minus strand of JAIRYX010000467.1, from coordinate 12,151 downwards.
GCGTTGCGAATTTATCGTGCGCCGGATGAATTTTCCGCATTTCTCGGTGCGTCGGGAAATAACGTTTTACAAACGCGGAATCAACAACGGCTTTTTGCGGCATATTTGCATCGGCCGAACTTTTGCGAAAGTTTTTCGGCAACACGGGCGCCGGGAAATTTACAAAACATTGGAGTTACCGACTGGGAAACGTTTTATCAGGGAATTTCACGGTTTGTGCAATATCTTCGGATGAGCGGTTATGGCGGTGCGATGGTTTCCGTTGCGTCGGATGGAAGTTCGCTTTATCCGAGTCCGCATCTGTCGCCGACGCCGCGTTATGATTCCGGCGTTTTTCTTCCGCACGGAGAAGATCCGGTACGTAAAGATGTGCTTGCGGCATTGGCAGTAACGTTTGACCGCGAAAACCTGACGCTGATTCCCGCCGTCGATTTTTGTATGCCGCTTCCTTCGTTGGAAGAGCGAATACGACAAGACGCCCAAGCCGTGCGGCCAACGCCGTTAGCCGTATCGGGATTGCGCTATGTTGGTCCGTATGGAAATATCTTACCGGAACAAGCGGCTAATCCCGATCCGTCCGGTCGCGGAGCGTATTACAATTTGCTGAATCCCGATGTGCAAAACGCAATGATTGACGTGATACGCGAGTTGGTCGAGCGATCGGCGGGGCATCCGTCGTTTGGAGGCGTTGCTGTACAGCTTTCGCCCGACGGTTACGCGATACTTCCCGATGAATACTATGGCATGGACGATAATACTATTGCGAAATTTTCGCGGGATACGCGGATCAATGTCCCGGGCGAAGGAGAACAACGATTGCTGACCCGCGCGGAATTTATTCGGTCGCAATGTTTGGAACAATGGATTCGATGGCGAGCCGAACAAACGACGAAATTTTATCGGCGTATGGCGGACGTGATTACAAACGCCCGTCCTGACGCGAAGTTATACCTTGCTGGCGCGAAAATGTTCGATCATCCGGTTTGTCAACGTTTCTTTACGCCGTCATTACTACAATCGGTCAGCGTTTATCAGCCGCTCATGTATTTGGGAATGGATCCCGAATCTTATCAAAACACGCCAAATATTATTTTTATGCGTCCTGAAAAATTAACGGCGGAAAACCATCTTGCAAATATCGCTGTCAATCTTGAATTACAACATGCGGATATGGCGCACATATTTCGGCAAACACAATCGTGGAATTATTCAACGGCGAGCTTATTTTACCATCAGCCGTTGGAATTGACGCTTCCGGCATTCGATTCAAAATCGCCGTTTAAGCCGTCGCGAAATTGGTTTGCGCAAGAAATTCTTCCGGCAAACGATCAAAATCGTAAACGATTCATCCGCCATCTTGCCGACAACGACGTTTTTTTTCTTTTCGACGGCGGAGTAACGCAGCTGCTCGGCGAAGAAGATTCCGTGCGTGAAATGATGATGCAATATCAAATGTTGCCGCAAACGCCATTTCAAACATTCCGTAGCGGCGACGAGCAAACAACGCAACCGATAACGATGCGTTACGCGAATACGGAACGCGGAACTTATTGTTATCTTATCAACAACGCGCCGTTTTCCGTGCCGGTGCGAGTCGCGTTTTCTTCGCGGCAAGGAAGCCGAATCCATTCGTTCACAGCGTTACGTCAATTAAGTATGCCGAAAAACATTGAGGGCGGTTTTGAATGGTCGGAAACGTTGAAGCCGTATGATTTCGTTGCGTTCTTCATTTCGGACGTCAACGCAAAACCGGAGCGAATCGACGTCAATAGTCCGGCAAATCTTATCGGCATGAACGGACAACTCGGCAAAAAATTGAATCAACTTGACGACCGTATTCGGCTTTCGCGTTCATGGTTGGCGTGGGACGTCCTTGTAAACGGCAGCTTTGAAACATCGCCGGAAGAATGGAAACAATACGTTTTATCGCAACAGCAACTTCATCGCAACGAACCCGCGGCGCAAAAAACGCCGGGCTATTCTCGATATTTAACGCCGCCGAGATGGAGCGAATTGTTTTCTCCGCGAAATCATTCCGCCGCGTCGTCAGCGTCAACATCAGTAATATCGTCTGAAGAAACAGGCAATAGAAATTCATCAAACGCAATAGATTTTTCCAACGCGACATCGAATGCGGCGTTATTGGAAAACGCGGGAAATGTTCCCGGCTGGATTTTAGAAGGCGACGCAACAGTATCCGCGATGGTTGATTCATCCCACGCGAAAGCAGGCACGAAATCAATACAAATTACCGCAAAACGAGCGTCCGAAACATTGACGCCAGATACTTTGACGTCCGGTACGTTGCTCAGTCATCCGTTTCCCTCGCCGCAAACAGGGCGGCTTTTTGTATCGCTGTGGGTTGGAGTTTCTCAAGACGCGACGCAATTACCGCTTCGATTGGTGTTGAAGGGAGAATATCAAAACCGCCCGTTTTTGCGCTCGGCGACAATCGGCACGGCAATTTGGGACAAAATTTCTCAATCGCAAGCCGTTGACGGCGTTAAATGGCGTCCGGTTGTCGTGCCGTTTAGCGATTTGCCATTGACAAATCTTGAAACGTTATCGGTCGGCGTCGAGTTATCCGCTCCGGCAACCGTGTGGATAGACGACGTCAAGTTGTTTCATCTTGCGTTTACCGATACAGAACGCACGTCGCTGATGCGGACATTAAGCGTTGCGAATTATTATCTGAATAAAGGCAGAATTTCGGATACGCTGGGGATTCTCGACGGCTATTGGTCTCAATTGCTTGCGGAATGTATGCCGAATGTCGAAGAGTTGGTTGCCGCTCAATCGCAGCTCCCTCCCGCAGCAACTCCCGCGTCTCCTTCCGCCAAACAAGCCGCCCAAGCCGTCCCGCCGCCGCAACCGGAGAAAAATAAAACATGGAGCGACCGGTTGAAAAAATTTAGGATTTGGTGAGAAGAAGCGGTGAGCGAGTGATACCAAGTTCTTCAATTGATACTGATTTTTACAACATGGAAACACTATAATTTCACGCTTTAATCACCCAATAGCAATTACCGGACTTGCCCACTTTGGAAAATGAAAAACGTGATATTTTTCCCCGTAATGTATTTCTCTTGTTTCACATTTTTCGCCATCAAAATAGACAACTCCTGTTTCTTCGTGCGTTAATCTTGTCAAATTTCTTACTTATGATACAATAACCACGTCATTTTATCGTTTGGAGATGCGGATGACCAGTCCGGCTAATATAGAAAAATAACCGGCATCAAGAGATATTTTGAATTAAAGCATTTATTTGGGGGTGAATTTTGTCGTCAGACGATTTTAATTCTGCGGAAAATAATCAGCAACCGGAAAACGACTCGCAAAGTCAGGAACAGCAACCGGTTACGCCGGATGGTAAACCGCTGGGGTTTGATGTTCACGCTGGAAAAGTCGAACAATTTTCTATTGAAGATGAATTGCGCAGTAGCTATCTGACGTATGCGATGAGCGTTATTGTCAGCCGCGCGCTGCCTGATGTGCGGGACGGACTGAAACCGTCACAGCGGCGTATCCTTGTGGCAATGAACGATTTAAATCTCGGTCCCAATTCTAAACGTATGAAATGCGCCAAAATCTGCGGCAATACAAGCGGCGACTATCACCCGCACGGCGAGGCGATTGTTTACCCGACTTTAGTACGTCTGGCACAAGAATGGAACATGCGGCATGTTCTGGTCGATAAGCAGGGAAATTTCGGCTCCATCGCAGGACTTCCGGCGGCGGCTATGCGATATACCGAAGCGAGAATGTCCTCTTTCGCATCGCTGATGTTGGAAGATCTTGAATACGATACTGTTGATTTCGTTTCGACTTACGACGAGCGAAATACAGAGCCGACCGTGCTTCCGTCCAAATTTCCCAACGTTTTGATCAATGGCACAAGCGGTATCGCCGTCGGTATGGCAACCAGTATTCCGCCGCACAATCTCGCCGAAGTCTGTGACGCAACCGTCGCCGTGATTGATAATCCTGCGATTTCGCCCGACGAATTGTTGCAAATCTGCCCAGGACCGGACTTTCCGACCGGCGGAATTATCTGTGGACGCGCTGGAATCCGCCGCGGCTATCTGTCGGGACGCGGAAATATTACAGTTCGCGCACGCGCGACAATCGAAGAACATCATAAACGAAATCGGATTATCGTTTCAGAGATTCCGTATCAGCAAACGCGCGACCGCGTGGAAGAAAAAATTGCCGAAATGGTTCACTCTGGAAAAATTATCGGTATTTCCAGTATGCGGAACGAATCCGATCTCAAAGAACCGGTGCGTCTCGTGCTGGAACTTAAACGCGACGCCGATCCCGATGTTGTGCTGAATCAGTTGTATCAATTTACGTCGCTGCAAGACACGTTTTCTATCAATTTGTTAGCGTTAGTGGATGGCAAGCCGCGATTGCTTTCGTTCAAAGAAATGATTGAGGAATTTTTGCGGCATCGCGTAACAGTGATTCGGCGGCGAACGCAATTTTTGTTGGCGCGAGCGAGAAAACGAAAACACACGGTCGAAGGATTGATGATCGCTCACGCCAATATCGACGAAGTCATCCGTGTTATTCGTATGTCCAAAACGCAAGCGGAAGCGAAAGAACGTTTGATGACGATTGAATGTCCGGCGGCGATTTTACACCGCGCGCTCGGCGACGACGGTTTTGTGGCGTTTCAGGAAGAACATGGCGCATCGGAAAATTACACGCTTTCACCAGTTCAGGCGGATGCGATTTTGCGAATGACGCTCGGGCATTTGGTCAATCTCGAACAGGAAAAACTCGGCGAAGAATTTAACAATTTGCTCGCGGATATTAAAGAATATCTTCGCATTTTGTCCGACGAGAAAAATATTTTGCAGATGATTCGAGACGAACTTCTCGAAATGAAACGGAAGTACGGCGAAAAACGATTGACCGAAATTACCGGCGAAGAAGTCGGCGAAGTGGATATGGAAGATCTCATCACGGAAGAAACGATGGTTGTGTCGATTACGCACGGCGGTTATATCAAGCGGACGCAAGCGGCACTTTATCGAGCGCAGCGGCGCGGCGGTAAAGGTCGTAAAGGAGCCAAAGTCGCGGACGAAGACCCAATTCAACATCTTTTTGTCGCCACGACGCATAACTATCTGCTCTTTTTCACGACGAAAGGCAAAGTCTATTGGCATAAGGTTTACAACTTGCCGCTCCTTTCGCCAACTTCCAAAGGGCGGGCTATCGTCAATATGCTGAATCTCGGCGAAGCCGAAGAAATTGCCGATTGTCGGGCGATTAAAGATTTTGACGCACTGGATCACTATCTCGTGCTTTTCACGAAAAAAGGATTAGTCAAAAAGACGAAATTATCGGCGTTTGGTCGCCCACTCAAAGGCGGTTTGATTGCCATTAAACTGAAAGAAGGCGACGAATTGATTGATACGGCAGTCGTTGGTCCCGGCGATGAAATCATCATTTCGACCGCAAACGGTATGGCGATTCGCTTCCGCCACACGGATGCGCGACCGATGGGACGCACGGCAAGCGGCGTGAAAGGAATAACATTATCGAAAGGAGATCATGTTGTCGCAGCGGTTGTCGCGTCGCCGGACAGAACGCTTTTGACGGCATGTGCCAACGGTTACTGTAAGCGGACTCCGTTTGGACCGAACGCTCTGCCGGAAGCGGAAAAAATAGGGGACGAAGAAGACGATGACGCAATCAACCGCGACGACGAATCGCCGATAGACGAGTTAATTTCCGAGCAGGAAAATAATTCAGACATCGACAACGCGGACGTCAATAACGAAAGCAACGACGAAAATAATGAAGAAGGCGACGACAAAAATTCTTCGAGCCGTTCTTACCGCACGATTCGCCGCGGCGGTAAAGGGTTGCGAGACATCAAAGCGACAAAACGAAACGGTAAAGTCATCGGAGCAATTCGCGTTTACGATGATGACGAAATCATGATGATTACGGCGCGAGGTCAGATTCAGCGGATTGCCGTGAGCGACGTTCGCATCATGGGACGTAACACACAAGGCGTCCGCATTATGACGCTGGACGAAGACGATACGCTTGTTGCCGTCAAACGAATCCCCCAAGACGCAACCCCATCCGGCGATGAAAATAAACCGCAGTCGGTTGAAATTGAAGTCGAAGATGAAGATGTTGTGGAATCGCCGACGTTGGAAAATGAGGAGGAAAAAGAAGAATAAAATCTTATGAAAATCAGTACCTATTCAGTTGCCCAACTCAAATAAATTCGCACGGTAACTGGATAGGTACAGTCAATAAATATTACTATTGCCGCCCTTATTTATCACATTAGAACGTTTATTATGAAACCTTCGAACAGTTTAAGGAAGGAATCAACGATTATCTGGAACAAATTGATCAACAATACAAAGACGAAGCGGCAACACTCATGAATCCTGAATTCCAAAACTTCAAAAATTATAAAATATTACCTGCGTAAGGTATATTTTTCATCTTTCTTTGATTCTATTTTCTTATTCTTCGTGAATCGTATATCCGGTGTCTACTGTTTTTTGTCAATCGTTTTGTCATGTAATAGACCGAAATTCACAGAATTTTTTCAACGGTGTTTTCAAAAATCTTGAGCCGCTTTAACGTTTTTTTTGAAAGTACTGTTCATAATACCTTCTATGGAAAGGTTTCAAGATTTTTAATTTTCCACAACAACAAAATGCACAATAATCGAGTTATCATCATTTTCAATTTGTGGCGAAATTCGTTTCACATCGAAACGCATTCCGTGCAACATGATGATCGGTGGATCAATTGTAACGTCTAATTCGCCCTCCGGTTCGAGCGATGCTTGTGGAAGCGTTTCAAATGCCGGACAAAAAGAGATGTGTTGCGTTAGTTGTCGCTGATTTTCCGCAAATGCTGTTTTAATCCAACCGGTATATCGCTGTTTTCCGTTCGGCAAAACAACACGATTCATCGATAAATGTACGTCGCCTCCAGAGTTTTCTATTTCGGTGAGTTGCTCCGCATTCGCTTCGGCGATTGCCATTTCCAGCGGCATTTTCGTTGCGTCAAAAAAAAAGTCTCCAGAATGACGATCCACTGCCGCCGATTTTGAATGATGAATTGGTTGTAACGGTTCGTTAAGTCTCTCTCGGCATGCCATGACAGTTTTTTTGGAAATGTAGTACGAAATAACATCGCCCGCCGCAAACAAGATCACAAGCAAAACCAAAAACCACCAAATCGCGTCAGTGGAAAGAAGCATCATAAAAAACGATACGACCGCCGGAATAAACGCCCAAGTGTGCCGATTCGCTAAAACCCGGTGCAAACCGCGCGGTTGCAACACGGAAATATTTCCATGCCGCCGCCGAAAACGACACCGGTTGCAATGACAACGCCACCGACCATTGGGATAACGAAGCGACGTAATCAAATGATCCCACTCCAAAATGTGATGCGAAAAAATCGCCGACCAAAACATGATGATCGAACAAATCACCACGTATTCCAGCGATAATTTATCGGGATTTTTTGCCACTCCGAAAATGAGAATTTTTCCAAGAAAAATCGCAAACGTTGCCCAAAGCGCAATCAACGCCGTGTAACGAAAAAATAAGATCAGCCGATGTAATTGGGCATATTTGACGTGCGTCACTTTGCGACCTTGTTCCGGTTGGTGTAACGGAGTTTCCAATGGCATATTTTTTGAAAATCATTGGATCTAGTTCGTATAATATTTTTTACCACGAATGCACGAATAATGTCAGGCAAACTATCAACAAAGATTTTTGGTTGATTTACAGTTTAATTTTTACTACCAACAGATTTTAAAGATTCACACAAATATTTTAAGTTTCTTCTGTAAAATCTGTTGATAAATTAATGAACGATTTTGTATTTTCACAATGATTCAATTCACTAATCTGAAATCTGAAATATGCTTTACACGACAAAAAATTACCATGTTATTTGTCAAGGAAAAACAATTCATTGGAAATTCTTATGCGAAATAAAAGCGTAATTTTTCGGCGTGAAAAGTATATTTAAAAAATTATTCTGTGAGTTTTAGCGACTTTGTGGATAAAGATTTATCACAACCCCGCCGCTTTTTTGAGTTCGGCGGCACGATCGGTATTTTCCCACGTAAAATCGGAATCATTACGTCCAAAGTGTCCACCGTAAGCGGTTTTCTGGTAAATTGGATGGCGCAAATCCAGATATTTGATGATTCCGCTTGGGCTGAGCGGAAAAAATTCGCCAATCAATTTTCCGAGTTTTTCTTCGTCAATCGTTGACGTTCCATCCGTATCAATCAACACGCTGACCGGATCGGCGATTCCAATCGCGTAAGCCAACTGCACTTCGCAACGTTCCGCAATTCCTGCCGCAACCACGTTTTTCGCAACGTGACGCGCCATGTACGCCGCACTTCTATCGACTTTCGTCGGATCTTTACCACTGAACGCTCCACCGCCATGCCGTGCCCAGCCGCCGTAAGTATCCACAATAATCTTGCGACCGGTCAAACCGCAGTCGCCATGCGGGCCGCCGACGACAAATTTTCCAGTCGGATTGATAAAATATTTAATGTCGCCTTTGACTAATTCGTTTGGCAAAAGCGGTTCCACAATATTTGGAATAACGTAATCGGCGATCCCTTTTTGATCAATTGACGGATCATGTTGCGTCGAAACGACAACGGTATCAATGCGAACCGGTTTTTTTCCGTCAAATTCGACTGTCACTTGACTTTTACTGTCTGGTCGCAACCACGCCACCTCGTTATTGATACGAGCTTCCGTTAAACGGTTTGTGATTTTGTGAGATAAGGAAATGGGGAGCGGCATCAATTCCGGCGTGTGATTGATGGCATAACCGAACATCAACCCTTGATCACCGGCACCGACTTCGTGAGCGGATTTGCTTTCAGAAACTTTCACCACCGCTTTTCCGCTTCCATCTGAAAGATACTCTACTTCTTTATGTTCATTCACACCTTGCGCGATATCGGGACTTTGACGGTCAAGCGAAACCAGCACAGCGGCGGTTTTGGCATTGATTCCCCATTCGTCATCGACGTAACCGGCATTCTCAATTGCCCTTCGAACAACTTCTTGATAGTCGATTTGGGCTTTTGTTGTAATTTCACCGGCGATAACCGCAACTCCTGTTGTGACAAGCGTTTCGCACGCGACACGGCTATATGGGTCTTGGGTGAACAATGCGTCGAGTACGGCGTCGGAAATTTGATCGGCAAGTTTGTCAGGATGTCCCATACTCACCGCTTCGCTTGTAAATAATCGTTTGGTCACGTTATTTCTCCTCACTCTTTTTTTATTGATAAGACAGTTAATGTGTTGCAGTTGACTTTGTCAATTTGTCAAAAATTACAATCCTATAAGGATTGTAATCAATTCCTTTAATGTTATTGTATTATATACGTTTCGTCAAGATTCCCCAGTCACCCCCTATGGGGGTTTTGCAATAAAAATAGGGAGAAATTCAAGAAAATTCCCTAGCGTTCTTAGGTTGGTGTGTATTTTTTACATAAACTTGGGTAGTTTAGTTAGTTTGTTTTTTTACTGGTGTAGAGCGCGATAGCGAGTATCCCGTTTTCTTTCCAACTCATTCCGCGATGTTTGCACCGTTTTGGGGTAGCGGCGTTGTTCCATTTTTCTGACTCTGGTACTGGTAATTGATCCATTGCCAGTGTTCACGCTCTTCCTTGGAAACGCCAAGACCACGCAATCCCCCGCAAACACGTTTCCATAAATAATACCAATATAAAATAGGTTCATCCGATACGTTCATACCGTGCGTTATGCAGCGCTAACCCCAGCAGTTTCAAGTTAAGTCTGACTGCTTTATTTTTCTTGGTTTAGTAACTTTTTTGTGGAGACGTGGTTCTTCCTTTTTACGTTTTTTCTTATTGGTATTTTTTTTGAAGGCGGTCGTTTGGTGAAATTTTTATACTCGACCGATTTTGCGAGTTCGACGAGGAAGAGTCCGATGTAATACGTCGATAATTTTAGCGGTTGATCCGGTTGCGCAACTTCGCTTCTGCCAACCCCAACAATCGCGGAAACAACGAACGCTCATGAGCGTGACCGTCTTCACACAAAATCGTATCCGTAATCAGTCGGTATTCCGGTTCATAAACCACAAGACCAAAAGTATTAAGCCAATCACTGACAAAAACAACCATTGGCGGTTTCGTTGAGCCAGACGGTTTTTATTGAAAATCGCGTTCAGTTGGTCGGGCGAAAAAACATATTCAAGCAACGTACGCGTCATCACACTTATTGGAGACTGACGGGAAAAACGAGTCATTAAATCACTCAGTATAAAAACCTCCATGTTATTTAGGACAAAAATTGAGAAAATAACAGAAAAAATGGGAAACTCAAAATTTTCAAAAACTCAGCCAACCACGACCTTTTCTAACAATTTACCTTCGCAAAACTTATATCAGACAAAAAAATTCCTTAACCTGGAACTGCTGGGGCATAAGGGTACCATTTGGGGGCTTTGTTGGCTACTAAGGGAGAATTGATAAATAAGGGCTGCAATGGTAGAGCCGTTCGGGTAACGATGCGGTTGCCGTGCGGATTTATTTGGGGTGGGTAACTGAATAGTTACAAATAAGGAAATAAACCTTCATATATTCAACTCGACAATATCTTTATCGTGCAAAATATAATCTCCTTTAACCGGCGTACCGTCGTGGACTGCCTCGCCCCAAACTCTTGCTCCTTTGAAGTTTTTAACATAATCGTTGTGAATTAATTCCGCCAGTTCAAGCAATGTTCCTCCTTGTTTGATTGTGAACGGACGGTCGAAATCCGCTTCTTTTTTTTGCGGCAACTTGGTGTAAATACGAATCACATCCATTGCGTCAAAAATCGCTTTGCGAAAATCTAATAGAGAATCAAAGTTTGTCGCATCAATCCAGAACTCTTGAAACGGCAACGGACAAAATTCATGCAGTAAATCAAGCCGTGCTTTCGCGTCGGAGGCGTCTATTTTATTGCAAACGAGAAACGTTTTTGTGAACGTTAAACCAATATCTTCTTCATCAATGTACGTTGTTGACGCTAAACGAGTTTTTCCCGAATTAAGACGTTCCAAAACATCTTGTAATTGTTCGATCCCGTCGTCGCTGTCGAGATCAACCATGAGCAACACGAGTTCGGCGCTGCGAATATAACCGACAATATATTGTTCAAAGAAATCCGGCGTAATGGGCGGCGTGTCAATGAGTTGCACAACAATATCTTCCCATTCCATCATGCCGGGTTGCGGTTCGGTTGTTGTAAACGGATACGGCGCAACTTCGGGAGATGCGTGAGTTAAAGTCTTGAGCAATTGGCTTTTTCCTGCATTTGGTCCTCCAATAATGACAACCGTTCCCGCACCTTGACGTTGAATTTTGTAGGATTTTCCGGCGACTTTTTTACCGCTTTTTCGAGTGGTTTCAATTTCTTGTTTAACTTGCGAGATTTTCGCTTTCAGCGTCGCTTGTAAATGATCTGTTCCCTTATGTTTAGGAATTTCCGCCAACATAACTTGCAACCATTTCAACTCGTCTTCCGGCGTGGCTGCTTTCCGATATTGGTCTTCCGCTTTGTGGTATTGTTGAGTAAGATTCGCTGGCATATCAAATAATTTTCTACTCCTCGTCCTTTAAAATTCAGTTTTTATTAAAAAAGGGACATGATGAACGATCAACACTGTCTTAAAAGTCAAGTAACTATTCAGTTGCTCAGTGCGGATTTATTGGGTTTGAGCAACTAAATAGTTACAAAATATATTTTGTTCTTTTTGTATTTTCTATTTCATGTGTTGCGTATGTTTTATTCTTTCTCTTTCATCAATTTCATCATTGGTACGGCGATAAGAATAAGCAACTGGATCAAGATCGCAATCATTGATATGAGAAAATTATGGTTATTCATGTCTATTATTTTTCTTGTCGATTCTACCAATAACGAAGTTGTTCCGCCATAACCCCAATAAGCGGAAATCAATACAGTCGAAATTCCTTTTAGTACTCCTTCGACCGGATTGATAAAACCGGCGAGAATAATTTGCGGAATAATGATAATCGGAACCATTGCCAACGCGAAATCTTCTGTTTTGGAAAAAACTGAAATACATAAGCCAATTG
>JAIRYX010000463.1 GCA_031267635.1 Planctomycetaceae bacterium | reverse complement strand
CAATTGGCTTATGTATTTCAGTTTTTTCCAAAACAGAAGATTTCGCGTTGGCAATGGTTCCGATTATCATTATTCCGCAAATTATTCTCGCCGGTTTTATCAATCCGGTCGAAGGAGTATTAAAAGGAATTTCGACTGTATTGATTTCCGCTTATTGGGGTTATGGCGGAACAACTTCACTATTAGTAGAATCAACAAGAAAAATAATAGACATGAACGATCATAATTTTCTAATATCAATCATCGCAATATTATTTCAGCTACTCATCCTCATCGCCATACCAATGATGAAATTGATAAAAGAAAAAGAATAAAACATACGCAATACATAAAATAAAAAATACGTAACCATTCAGTCGCTCAAACCAAATCAACCCGTATAGGACAACGGGATAGTTACCGTCAATGTTACCGGAACATATTATTATTGCCGCACTTATTTATGGAATCCCCTTAGTAGCCCGAATCACGCCAAGATGCGTCCTTATTCCCTTATTTTTCGTTCCATTTGGTTTGATAACAATCCATGATCTGAAACATAAGGGCGCGTTTTGGGGGCGATGTCGGCTACTAAGGGAAACTTGATAAATAAGGGCTGCAATAGTAAAATCTTTCGAATAACTATTCGGATAACTATTCAGACGCTCAGTGCGGATTTATTTGGTTGGAGCGGTTGAATAGTTACGATAGCTCATGCATAACATGAGTATATAATAATAAATCACAAGTCAGAGGTTACAGTCGATTTTACCGACCAGAACATTTCGCTTTTCATTGCATTACGGGGCATGTCCCATTACGAAAGAATGAGGCAAATGTTTGGTTGAATGTTTTTATAATGAAATCGTAATAATAATGGATATGTAATGATTATTCCCGTTTTTGAATATCCTGTAACAGTTTTACCGAGCGACATTGATGAAATGGAACATGCGAACAACGTATGTTATGTCCGGTGGATGCAGGAAGCGGCAATTGGGCATTCGACTTATAACGGCTGGACGACCGAGCGGTATATTGAGGCAAAATGGGCGTGGGTGGCGCGGCGGCACACGATTGATTATTTGCAACCGGCATATCTCGGCGACAAGTTGCTTGTCCGAACTTGGGTAGCGATGTATAAACTGGTGCAGTCGCGGCGAAAGTATCAGTTTTGGAAAAAATCAGAGAATATGGCAGAGAATATTATGGTTGCGTCCGCCGAAACCCATTGGGCGTTTCTCTCGACAGAAACGCTTCGTCCTATCAAAATTCCGCAAGAAGTCGCGTCATGCTTTACGCCGCTCGGCGACGATCCAACCGAATATCTCCACCAAGCCGTCCAAAACGCGACAACATGGACAACGCGAAATTTTCGAATTCAAGAGTGATTGCTATTCAGTCGCCTCGTGCGGAGTTATGCTCATCCCACTTTAAAATTTGTCTCTCACAAAGGCACGAAGAACACAAAGGGATTCTAAAAAATAAATTCTTTGTGCCTCCGTGCCTTTGTGAGAAAACATAAATTGAAAGTAGTTTTAGTCTATTTGACTGGGCGACTGAAGAGTTACCAAAATTGATTGCTATTGAAAAGACGCGGAATCTATAGTACCAAGCCCTTTCGTTTCTTTTGAGAATAGAAGATAAGCTTCAAAATTCGGTAAGATATTAGTGGCGATTATTGCCGCTATTTACTGTTTAACCAACCGACGCAATACTTATTGATAAAATCTTTTTCAAACTCTTCAATACTATACGGTATAGCGTCTTTGAAATAGAATTTTTCAAATCGCATACGTTCTATTTTTATTTTACCACGTTGTGCATAACGGATGGGAAAACAAACGATAAATCACATCCGTGTCATCTGTTGCATTTTGAATTGAACAATAAGCGTCGTCTTTTTTTATCAAATAATAATTACAGCAATTTTTAATATGATACTGTTCACTATACACTTCAATAGAGTTCAAAAAATAAGCACTATGCGTAGTCAATAAAATCGTCAAGTCTAATTGCTTTTGCAACAAAACAAGTAATTCGGCAAAAATGAGTTGCCATTCGGGATGCAAATGGATTTCCGGTTCGTCCAAAATTAAAACGCTCCGCTCTCTGATTTTACCCGTTTCTAAAAGCCGTCGAATGACTAACAACATTTTCATACCAGCAGAAATGTTAGCAAAAGCAAGCGGTTTTAACAATCCTTTTTCCTGAAAACCCAAACCGCCGAAATCCATCTTTCTAAAATCACCATTAACAACTGTCCGCATTAAAGCAAACACAGATTCTAATTTTTGCTTAACAATTACTTCACTAACAAGATTGCCTTCGGAATCACTGCGTAAGTTTTTTAACAAATGCCAACGGTGACTAAACTCAGTATAATTATTGCACCGCGGCTGATTGACGTCGTCCATGATGAACGGCGTATCGATGTAAAACGCATTGTAAAGAATACCGACGTCGTCAGAATAATCAAAACATTCATTATCTGCTATTTGCGCTTTTAATTCGTTACCTTTGATGCGCAAAAAAATTTTCCCTTGCGAATCTGTAAAATTAACGTGATTGATTTGCCCATCAAATTCACTTTGTAAAAATTTTGTCAGCAACAATTTTTGAATTTGTTTATTGCTGACGTCAAAAGAACCGCAAATTTCATCTGATAACTGTTGCTTTTCCGCTAACAAGAAATCGGAGCTTGTCTTGCCATATCTGTCGGCATATTTATCTACAAACTCTAATGCAACCTTTTGGACTACTTGACAAGAATTAGCGTTTTCAAGTATCTCATCGGCAATTTGTCCCAAGCGTCCGCTTAAGGGATAAGCGACAGTACCACGAAAAATATACCTACGCACAAAACGAGAAAGAATTTCTTCAATATTGTGCTTTCGTTCTCGCTGTATTTCCTGTTCCGAATCATAGAAAGCATTAAAAACACTATAAAGAGCTTTTCCAATCGTGCTTTTTCCTGTCGAATTTCCTCCTGCAAGAACGGTGACGCCATCCATTTTGAGAGTTGCGTCTTTAATTTTACCGATATTTTCGAGCCGTATCTCCATGTTATTGTCTTCCTAATTACTCTTCTCTTAATCCTTCATCCGAAAAAAACAAATAGCGGTAAAAACAATTTCACCGCTACTTGCAGCATCAAAATATTGTCGTTATAGCGTAATTTATGATTCATTTTACTCCTTTTTTCCTTTGAGAAAAGAGTTTATTCTGTTCCGTCGATAAAAATCATATCAATAAAATTTTGATAACTATTCAGTCGCCCAAACCCAATCAATCCGCACAGGGCGTCTGTAGAGTTACAAAAAAGACTTTACCATTGCAATTATCCGAACGGCTTTACTATTGCCGCCCTTATTTTTTACCGCAAAGGCGAAAAAGTCGCACAAAGGATTTATAACGAACAATCTTTGTGCGCCTTCGTCGCCTTGGTGGTAAAACATAAGGGAGGGAATAAGGACGCATCTTGGCGCCAATTCGGGCTACTAAGAGGAACTTCTAAAAACCTTATTTTCAACAAATTCTACCATTGAAAAACAAGGACTTGCTGATATTAGGGAGAGGTTTTTAGAAGTTCCCTAAGGGAATTTCATAAATTAAGGGCGGCAATAATAATATTGTCCGGTAAAATTGCTGGTAATTATTCAGTTTCTTGTACGGACTTATTTGCTTTGAGCGACTGAATAGTTACCAAAATTTTGTATCTTTGGAAATCTTCTTTGACAAATCGTTTCATTCTGACGATATTTCTACAAATTTTCTTTCCATTCCAGGAGTTTTGAGTGTAAAATAGAAAAAATGGAAATGGAAAGACCTATCAAATAAAACCATGTCACAAATATCGCAAGATACAATCGTTGCTCGAATCGACAAGACGCGGCGGCAGATTCGGATCGTCGAACTGGCGACGGTGTTGGTAACCCTTGGAACATGTTTGCTGATGCTGCTGTTCGCGGCGGTGATGCTTGATCATTGGGCGTTTTCCAACGGTTTGCCGGACGCGGTACGGTATCTGTTTTTTACGGTCGGAGTTGGCGCGGCGGCGGTTTATCTCGCGGTACGGCTGATTCCGATGTTTCGCTATTCCATCAATCCGGCGTATGCGGCGGGCGTCTTGGAGCAATCGCATCGCGGAATGAAAAACCGATTGCTCAACTGGATCTTTTTGAGCCGCGAAAAACAAGACGCATCGAATCCGGCGGCTTTTCAAATCGAACAACTCGTTCTCGACCACATCGAGCGCGAAACTGCCGCGCGGCTTCATGCCGTTCCCGATCAACTCATTGTCGATTGCACGGCGATGATTCGGTGGGGAATCGTACTGGCGGCTGTTCTTGCGTTGTTTTGCGGTTATACAATTTTCTCGCCAAAAAACGTGTTGCAATCGTCCGCGCGGGCGGCGTTGCCGTTTTTGCATATCGAACCGCCGCAGTCGCTCAATTTTCAAACGGTCGAGCCGGGCGACGTAACGTTGTACCAGAAAGAATTTCTCGACGTGTCGGTACGCACCGACCGTCCGGCAAACGCGATGTACTTCGTTTATTCGACGCTCGACGGACGTATTGCCGACCGGCGAATGCCGATGAATGCGGAAGACGGTTTTCGGTTTAACTGCCGTTTTCCCGCGGAAAAACAGGGATTGCAAGAAAGTATGAAATACCGCGTCGAATCGGGAAACAGCCGCTCGAAAACTTACACCGTTACCGTTCAACCAGAAATTTCGATAAACGTAAAATCGACGGAATACCGTTATCCGGCGTCTATGAATTTGAAACCGCGAACCGTTGAAAATGTCGGTGATTTACGGGCAATCGAAGGAACGGAAGCGACGATTATCGCCAAGTCGAATATCCCGATGAATCGCGCCGTGTTGTTGTTGGATAACGATTCCCGCCGTGAAATCCGATTGACCATTTCATCGGACAAAACGGAAGCTGTCGGACAATTGACGCTTGCTTTCGACAAAGAAGAGCCGGAAAAACAAATTTGCACGTCTTATACATTGCGGTGTTGGGACGATAAAAACCGCACAAATCCGTCGCCGAGCGTGTATCGGGTCGAAGTTTTGCGGGCGGAATTAAGCACGGCGGATAACGAGAAACCAGAAGAAGAGAAAACGGAAGAAGAAAAACAAGAACAGCCGCAAAATCCCAACGAGGAAAAAAATAACGCGGATACAAGTAACGCAGACCCCAATAACGCGGAGAAAAACAGCGACGAAAATGGAGACGGCGAAAACGAAAACGGCAACAATAACGGTTCGCAACAAAACAAGGACGCGCAGCCCAACGGACAAGCGGAGGAGAACGCCGATCAGCAGCAAGGAAACGACAACCGTCCCGACACGTCCAACACCGCCGAAACGAATGAAGCCGCGAATCAAACGCAAACGGGAAATACAACGAGCGGTCAGCAAACCGATTCGCATTCCGGCGAGAATAGCACGTTAAATCTCGGCGGCGGACAGCAGGACGACGGTCGTTTGCCAAACAACGATTCCGGTTCAACGTCCAATCAGAATCCGGCACAAAACAGCCCCGACACTTCCGCCGCCGAATCTCCTTCCGGAGGAAAGCAATCAAACTCGCACTTCCCAAACGAGAACAACGCCACACGGAATCAACCGCTTGACGGCGAAACAAATCCGGGCGACGTGTTTGAAGAAGTATTGAATTTGATGAAACAACAAAACGCCGGAGATTCAAACCAATCGGCGGAGAATCGGGACGCGCCAAGTCAATCGCCGGATACTTCTAATCCCCAAGACGAACCGCAAAATCCGCAAAACGGCGAATCGCAAGACGAATCACAAGACGAATCAAAAAATGACGCGGCGCAAAGCGAATCAAAAAATCGTCAACAAAACGGTCAGCGAGGAAAGCAAGAAAAGACGTCGCAAACCGGCTCGGCGGAAGCGGCGGTTGATCCCATAACAGGACAGCCGTTGACGAACAATCAGAAGCCGGACGAAATTCCGCTGTTGCACGACGACAATCAATCAACGGATCAAACCGGATTTTATACCGCCGGCGAAGGAAACGATCCGAATGCGGAAAAAGTGGATTTGGCGGAAAATGATCGCGTTTTTGAAGACCCGAATGATTCCGATGCGGGAAGCGGTAAAGCAAATGAGCATGGAAACAAGGACGCTCGTCCGCTTGACGGGAAAACATCAGAACAAACGCCATCCGACGCCGCGCCGTCCGACACAACGCCGTCCGAACACACGAATCCGAGCGAAAAACCAAACGCGGAAAATCAAAACCCGCCGCAGAAACACAATCAGAACCCGCCGACAACTAATAACGCAGAGAATCGCGCGGATCAAATTCCGCAAAATCAATCTTCCGAAGACAACGATTCCAACCCGCACGGCGATTCAAACAATGCAAGCAGTTCAAACAACGCGGACAATTCCAACAACGCACAAAATCAACAAGACGAAGACAGCGAAAAGGCAAATCGCAACCGTATTGTCCCGTTGCAGGAATACGGGCATTATCACGAACGCGAAGAAAAGCCGCAACAGGAAAACGAAAACACCGTTTCGCAAAAGAACAATTCGTCGTTCTTTGATCGGCAGGCGGACGCGGCAAACTTGGAATATGCGAAACAGCAAACGGCTTTAGCGGTGAAATATCTTGAGGAAGAAGTAGCAAAAGAACATCCGAATCCGCAATTGCTTAACCACCTTGGCTGGAACAAAGACGATTTGCGACGCTTTGTCAATCGCTGGAAAACGATGCGTCACAACGCGGAGCAATCGCCCGACGCCGACGCGGAACGGCAATGGAACGAAACGCTTCGCAACATCGGGCTTTCCCAAAAATCAACCGTCAGCGGCTACCAAACCCGCTCGCCGCAACCACGCGCCGCAATCACCGAATCACAACGCTACGCTCCGCCCAAAGGAAAGTACGAAGAACTCATGCGGGCTTACACGGAAGGAATAGAAAAATGAGAGGGACAACCGGAATCAAAGCGACACTTTATCCGAAGAGAACGCTCGCGGCATAAAAACATCCTACGGAGCTTTTGTTGCCAGCAACGGCGGCTCTGTCGCCAGCAACGGCGGCTCTGTTGCCAGCAACGGCGACTCTGTTGCCAGCAACGGCGGCTCTGTTGCCAGCGACGGCGACTCTGTTGCCAGCAACGGCGACTCTGTTGCCAGCAACGGCGACTCTGTTGCCAGCGACGGCGGCTCTGTTGCCAGCAACGGCGACTCTGTTGCCAGCGACGGCGACTCTGTTGCCAGCAACTAGACTTGCGTAGATGTCAACGACTCTTCCGTTTGTCCTTTTGAAATATGAGGTGGATTAGGCGGACTTGGTGTTTTAGATAAAGTTTCTAATCACGATTCCGCCGCTCAAACCGCATCAACTCGCATCGGGCAACCGGAAAGTTACGGTCAATAAATATGACTCTTCCAGTCCTGATTCATTAAGCTCCCT
>JAIRYX010000444.1 GCA_031267635.1 Planctomycetaceae bacterium | reverse complement strand
TCCCAACGGCTCTGGGACTTATCCCAACGGCTTTGGGACTTATCCCAACGGCTCTGGGACTTATCCCAACGGCTTTGGCTCATGATCCGACGGCTCCGGCTCATGAGCCGACGACTTTGAATTATAACTCGGACGCTTTGGATTAGACAAAGAGCTTATTTTGATGGCTGGTTTAATTAGCGTGCGTAACATGAGGAATTAAGGACAAACATTTCCATACAAACACCTATATTTTCATGGGAGCTTAACAATGAACGCAAAAAGCGTTTTATCAACTTTAGGCACAGTTCTTGTGTTTATGCTTATCGTTATTGGCGTGATTGCAAAATTCGCCAAAGTAGGCAGGATTATGAATTACATAAAAGGAAACGGCTACTCGTCTTCCTTTTCTTCCGGTTCCGTTGGCGGTAACAAGTCGTATTTGGAACTCCGCGACGGGTTCGTGTCGCAAATGCTAAACCGTTTTCTATCGCCAGATGCGACGAATATCGTAAAACCCAATGAATTTGGTTATGTAAAAGTTCAGCCGCCGTTTCGAGTTGTGCAATATACGGCACGACATCCGATTTCGTCGCGGGAACATCAAACCGCGTTACATTTCCATGCGCCGCTTCCGACAGACGAGGTTCAGCGTAACGCTTTTTTATACGTTCCGCAGCCGGAATTAGCAAACGGCGTCCGCTACAAACGTCCGGCGTTGGTTTATTTTCACGGCGGATTCGGTCTTTCGCCGGAAGAGACGAAAGTTTGTCAAAAGTTTGTCGATGACGGCTTTGTTGTTATGTTGCCGCAATTGCGCGGCGAGGAAAGCAGCGCTTCATTCCAACTTGATAAAGAAGGACATTACGAGCTTTTGATGGGCGAAGTTGACGACGCGGTGGACGCAATTCGTTGGCTTTCCCAAAAAGATTATGTAGATTCAAACCGAATTTTTGCTTTCGGACACAGCATCGGCGGCGGGATTTCCGCGTTATTGTCGCTTCAAGCCGACGTACCGATTTGTCATTCGGGAAGCAGCGGCGGATTATATCACCCTGAGTTTTTTAAGCAATGGAAAGCCAATGATAGCGGACAGACGCCGGAGAAACACATTGTTCGATTCGATCCGAATAAAAACCTCGAATGTCGATTGCGAGTGTTGTTTGGCAATATCAAATGGATGCAGCGTCGGCATATCGCTTATATCGGCGTCAACGACGCCGCGTTTGACGAGTCAGTCAATAAAATGACTGACGAAGCGAAAAAAGAAGGCAAAACCGATCTTTTTCAGGTCGAGCGTCTGCAAGGCGATCATTTCACGAGTTTGGAACCGGCGATTGAAAGTTATCGGCAGTTGATTCAATCCGAGTTGAGCGACGATTATGCGAAACCGTTGGAAGTGAAAACGGACGAACTCAACGACAATGACAATGAGAAAAGAGCGGAGAGTCAACGAAAAATCGAAGAAGGACGGGAACAAACACGTCAAAAAATGACGCCGGAAGAACGTAAAAAATTTCTTGAAGAAGAACGTAAAAAAGTGAAAGCGAAAGCGGAAAGAAATACTCAATTGCTGCGAGGAATGAGAAATAGACCGGAGCCACCCGAAGAACCGCGGCAACCGGAACAATCTCAATCGGATCAACGTCCGCCGCAAAATGCGCAAACGCCTCCCAAGCAACCGACGAATCCTTTCGCGAATCCGCCTTCCAATACTCCGCCGAATCGCGAATCAAATCATTCATCCCTACCGGTTCGCAAGGCGGACATGTTGGGGATACGAAAAAATGGTACGGAATTTTCGGAAGACGTACCGAAAAACGCAATTTTAGTTGGATTTGACGTATCGCTCGGAAAATGGGGAGCGTCATCGAATAATTGTATCGCATCGATTCAACCGCTTTATCGCGCAAAAGACAGCGAAAAAGCAGGAAAAGGAAAAATTCTCGGAAACGCGACACTCTCGACGCAGCGGGTGTACGCTCCATCCGGTTATGCGGTGGGAGCGATTCAAGGAAGAGCGGTCGCGGCACTGGACGGTTTCCGATTTGTTTATATGAAAATCAAACCGGACGGCGCTCTTGACCCAAACGATCAACAAACATCGGACTGGGTTGGCGGAAGCGGCGGCGGAATGAGGGAAACGCTTGTGACCGGCAACGGTCAACCGGTTTCAAAAATTTCCGGTTTCAGCAATGATGGTTTAATTAACAGTTTGAAATTGGAGTTTTGAAAGGAAAATCAGGAACAACCACAGTAAGCGACAGAAAAATACCACCCGCGAGCGATGGAAGACTGTTAAAATGGCAGAAAAAGGGTAGCTATTCAGTCGCTCTGTTACACCGTTCCCGCATTCGGTTCCTCTTTTTTTAGACAGGATAACAGGATTTTATTTAATCTTGGAAACTTCTAAAAATCTCACCTTCTACAAATGTGACCGTTGAAAAATAAGGGCTACAGTGTCCGCAGAGAATTTATTATATACTCCTCACGCTTGAAATTTCGACTTTTAAGACAGTGTTAATCGTTCATCATGTCCCCAAAGTCTTTTTTTGATGAAAGCCGAATTTTCAAGTGTGAGAAGTGTGATAGCTAAAACAAACTTCTTGACGATACCCTGAAAGAGCTACGACAAGAGGACTTTCGTCCTCAATTCCCCAAAAAGCGAAAAATTATCATTTTTTCACATATTCTTCTTGACTCACCTGAATTGGGGGCTATAATCAAAAAAAGTTAATCTGAACGTTGGCAAGTTTTTGCCTCAATATTTTCAACACACAAGGGGGTGTTACATGCGCAACGCAACGCAACGCAACGCAACGCAACGCAACGCAACGCAGAGATATTTCTGCATTGATTGATCGTTTTTGTACGCAGTTCTCACGACAAAACTTCTTTCTTTTGATTGGGCTTCTGTTCCTATTCTTTTCCGGTTGCGGTCGCAACGTTCCTCTTGGCGGAAAAATTACTTACTCTGATGACGGTATGCCGTTGGAATGTGGGACTATTGCGTTTACCAATGGAACAATGCAAGCTCGCGGCGATATTGGAAAAGACGGTACATACAATCTTGGAACATTGAAAGTCGGCGATGGTTTACCTCCCGGCGATTACAAAGTCTATATTTCCGGTGCGGAAAAAATTGAACAAGGAAAAACGCCGACAGCGCAACTCATTTCAAGATTAATTGACCCGAAATATGCGTCTCCCGAGACGTCGCCATTGACTGCAAAAGTCGATGATTCGACAAAATCGCTGAATTTCAAAGTTGATAAAGCCAAAGGCAAAGACGCCGTTCCACAAGAACGGTAAAAATATTTCGTTACCGTTTCATCGGTAATTCATTTAACAACCATTCAAAGAATTGGAGATGATGTTATGAAAGCGATACGAATGATACGCAACGCTTTTACTCTCGTGGAACTTTTGGTCGTGATTGCGATTATCGGCGTTTTGATTGCGCTGCTGTTGCCGGCTGTTCAAGCCGCGCGCGAAGCGGCACGCCGAATGCAATGCACAAACAACCTCAAACAAATCGGACTTGCCGTCCACAACTTTCACGATTCACATCGCGCTTTACCGCCGATTTGTATCCACTATGACCGACCAACAATTTTTGTGCTACTGACGCCTTATATTGAGGCACAAGCGGCTTACGATATGGCGGTTGACGCGGGATTGTTTAATAAAGCAAAATCCCAAAATGATACGACTGTCATCAAATGCGACGGCAGTATCTCAAACGATCTGATGAAGGCGTTTGCCGGACCGACCGCTTACCGTTGTCCATCGTCGCATAGCGGCGTCCTCATTAAAGTGAGCGGCAGCGCACAAGGTCCCGTCGGCGATTATGTTGCCTGTGTTGCCAAAGACAATTTGAATGCCAATTGGGGGCGATATTACAGCGCAAATATTACATCCGGTACGGCAACCAAATTGCAGTCCACATTTGTCGGACCATTCAAAATTCCGCAATTGGAATTTTTTTCTGGAGTTAATTCCAACACCGACGGCGACAGCACCAGCAGGAGTATTACGAATTGGACATTTAATCGTGACATGGCCGCTTGGAATGACGGAACGAGTAACCAATGGTGTTTCGTAGAAAAATTTATTCCGAATTGGGCGAAAAATCGTGACGACGAACTTGGTAATGCGTGGGACGGCGGAATTCAGTGGACTTATCCGAACTCGGACGCAACACAAGGTGGTTGTTCCGTCAATGTCGGACGTGTTGTCAGTCAACATGCGAGTCTTTTTGCGCGGGGAAATAATGATCCGGGAAGACCGAATGACAGCACAAATCAATATCCCGGAAAAAATGAAGAACAACAACAGTTAGGTTCTTCGCATTCGGGACTTGTCAATGTTTTACTTGGCGACGGTTCCGTACATGGAGTTTCAACAACGATACTGCCGTTAGTTGCCGCACGTTTGTCACATGTACAAGACGGCGTTTCGGTATCTATGCCGTAAACGTTTTACTGTATTTCCTCTTTGAGATAATACCGTGCCATGACAGGCGAGAGTAGGGTGTGCCAAGAGTAAAACAAACGACGTCACTGCGCCAGTAGGAACACACGACCGTGCGTTCCTACTGGCCGTTCCCAGTATCATCGGCAAAATTTTTTATTTTGGCGTCACCGGAAAATCAATTTTCAGGTTCAAATCTTTTTTCGTGATTTCTATAGGTAAACCTTTCGACAGAAAACCGTATTTCTGGATAAGCGGTTGAAATTCCGCAGAAGGCGGAACTGGAATCGGAGCGTCCGCACCGTGCCATTGCACGCGAGCCGTACACTTGCCTGTCGGCACGCCGTCAATATTGACCGTATGAACGGTTGTAAATCTTCCGTTTTCTTTGATAAATCCGGTACTTTCATTTCTGCCGTTTTCCGGTCGAAAACGGAGTGAAAAATCCGGCGGAAGCGGTTTGCCATTGTATGTTGCCGCGTCTTCAATGCGGACGACATCATACGGTACTTGGGGCTTGCAGTCTAAAATCGCGATTGCAAATAACGCAATCAAAAAAATCATGTTCAGTTTTTTCATAAAATATTCCTAGTGGGAATCTCACAAAAATTATTTTTAACCCCAGAAAATACAGTGTCCACAGAAAATTTATTATATACTCCTCACGCTTGAAATTTCGACTTTTAAGACAGTGTTGATCGTTCATCACGTCCCCAAAGTCTCTTTTTGATGAATGTCGAATTTAAAAGTGTGAGAAGTATAAAGTTGAAATTCGTTAATTGTCGGTGTTTTACCGTATTGAAGTTGTTTGCTTTCTGATCAGTTCTCCGACTTCCCGCAACGTTTTTACGTCAATATCGCGTATCTTTCCTTCGTAATTGGGACCGATATTGATTGAAAAGATATTGCCGAACTTTTTTGCGCCAAGATAATCGTCAAACAGTTTCGATGCCGGATGAACCAATTGATCATGTTTGGGCAACGAATAAAACCACATCGCGCCGCCTTGATGACTCGGTAAAATCGGATACGTAAACTCGGCAAGTTTCCAGTTATTATTTTCAATTTTACCCATGTGCGTAGCTGTCGTGTCGTCAAGCGTGCCGGGTTTTCCCATTTCGCCAAGCCGAATGTCTGCCGAAGTTTGATCGCCGTGATTGTAACCGATAAAGCAATTCGGTTGGAATTGTTTGCACCATGCGGTTGTTTCTTCGTGGCTTAGCCCGCCGGTTCCCGCCGCGTGGTCAAACCAGATATACTCAATATCGCCGTATTGCGTCAACAACTCTTTCAACTGTGCTTTTTTCGTTTCGGGATTATTGCCGCCCTCATACACTTTTCCGTCAACCGCTCCCTCCCAAGTCCAATCGCCTTCCGAAAAATACAGCGCAAGTTTAATCCCGTATTTATCGCAAGATTTTTTGAGTTCCGCCAAAACGTCTTTGGCAAGCGGGGCGTTTGTTACTTTGCGGTCGGTTGTTTTTGTATCCCAAAGGCAGAAGCCGTCGTGATGTTTAGCCAAAAACAGAATGTAACCCATTCCGGCTTCTTTGGCGGTTTTTGCCCATTGGTCGGTATCAACATTTTTCGCCGGAAACAGTTTGTTGTAGTCAGTCCGTTTCGCAACTCCGCGCGTCCATTCCCAACCGGAAAACGTGCTGAATGACCAACAAATAAACATCCCCCAATGGAGATTTTTAAGTTCTTCCGCACGTTTGGTCATATCGACTTTCGCGGAATCAGCGGCAAACGAAAACGTAACGCTCAACATGAGAGCGATGGACAAGAGGGTTTTTGAGGTCATGTGAATTTGCATGAGGTTTTTTCTAATTCTTAATTGATGTTATTGTTTATTTAGGATTTTGATCAGAATAATGGTATTTTAACATTCTTTATTTTTTTATACAACCTTTAATGAATTTCCAAAAACATAATTTTACCATGAAGAAACACGAAAATTATACCAAAACATGATCTATCAAAAGAAAATATCTTCCTATCGTTTCGTTCCCAGTCTGGCGTGCATTTTCCATCAAATTAGACAACTTGGGAAACCTCGCGCGCCGCCGCGGTAAGAGAAGACGGACGAATAATACGTGTGAAAGTACCCGTGTAACGAAGACAACCTTCGGCGTCGGACACTTCAGATTGACAATGAAGAGAAAAATTGGCGTTGTTCATTGAGGCAACCATAAAAAATCCTCGCAGATTTTAGTCTATGCCAATTCCACTAAACTAACAATCATGTTGAGGACGATAGGAAAATTTTTGAAGAATCGTTGTAACTAATCAGTCGATTGCAACTTGTTTGCAATCGACTAAATAGTTACGAAGATATTAAACAGGTTTTGATATCCTTTTTTCTCGAAAATTTTCACTCCAAGAAACAAGATTTTGTGTACAATGCCGGTCTTGACTCTTACTATGAAAATTACTACAATCATAAAATTGTTTTATCAAATGCTTTGGAAACCTTATGGAGGAAAAAATGATTCGTAAATTTGGTATTATCGGGTGCGGAATGATCGCAAAATTTCATGCTAAGGCGATTAAAGACGCGAAAGGCGAATTGGTTGCGTGTTATGATCAAGTGCCGCAAGCGGCGGAAAGAATCTCTCACGAATTTGGCGGCAAGGCGTATGGGAGTTTAGACGCTTTTCTCGCTGACCCGAATGTTGAAATTGTTACGATTGGAACGCCGAGCGGTGCGCATCATGATCCGGCGATTTCGGCGGCGAAAGCGGGAAAACATGTGATTATCGAAAAGCCGCTGGAAATTACGCTGGAACGTTGCGACAATATCATTTCCGTGTGCGAAAAAGCGGGCGTGACGCTTTCTGCGATTTTTCCGTCACGTTTTCACGACTCCAGCATCAAAATTAAACAAGCGATTGAAGCGAATCGGTTCGGCAAACTGACTATCGGCGACGCGATTGTCAAATGGTATCGGACGCAGGAATATTACGACAGTGGCGCGTGGCGTGGAACGTGGGAACTTGACGGTGGCGGAGCATTAATGAATCAGGCGATTCACTCGGTTGATTTGTTGACATGGCTGATGGGGCAAGTGGTCGAAATTCGCGCTCAAACCGCATTGCTTGCGCATGAACGAATCACTGTGGAAGACGCGGCGGTTGCAACGGTACGTTTTGCTAACAGCGCAATCGGGATTATCGAAGCAACAACCGCCGCCTATCCGGGCTATTTGAAACGGGTAGAAATACACGGCACGGCTGGTTCAGCCATCCTTGAAGAAGAAGATATTATTAAATGGGATTTTATCGCGTCTACGCCGGAAGATGCGGTGATTCGTGAGACAATGGCGAATAAACTTTCGGGCGGTGGCGGTGCGGCAGATCCGTCGGCAATTGGACATCATGGACACGCACGCCAGTTCGCCGACGTGCTCGACGCAATCAACACTGGACGCAAACCACTCATTGACGGCTATGAAGGTCGCCGTAGCGTTGAAATCATTCTAGGCATTTACAAAGCCGCAGAAACCGGCGCGACGGTTCAACTTCCATTGAAAAACGACCCGGAACTTATTGTCCGCAAAAGTGGATTAAAACGGTAGAATTGCCTGATTATTCGTTTTTAGGGGAACCGCGGAAAGAATTTCCTCATTGTTTCATATTTTCGTCGGGCGACATAAAACAATACGTTATAAATTAGGAATTTTTGAAATTTATAAAATACCCAAACCGAATATTACGCGCTGTAAAGCGAAACGTATTTGTCGCAGATTTCCAGCTTCAGCCCCGACTCTCAACGAAAGGGGCAAAAAGAAAATTTGCAACTATTCAGTTGCCCTGTGCGGATTCATTGAGTTTGATCGACTGAATAGTTTACCGTCTTTTATAGGGAGTTTCTAAAAACCGTATTAATTTACGAATTTTATTTTTTGGGGGAACGTCTAAAAATCTCACTTTCAACAAACGTGATCGTTGAAAAATAAGGGCTTACGAATATTTGGGAGAGGAGAGGTTTTTAGAAGTTCCCCATAATAGAATAGAACAGCAAATCCGCAAAACCAAGTCAATGCCAAAAGGCAAAAAAACCAGGGCTACTGAATAGTTACAAAAAAAATATTTTGGAGAAAATTCAATTTTTACAATTTATGCTTTTAGAAAACTTCTAAAAACACAATACCGCAACACACGACACTTATGAAAACGATACAATAAAAAAGAGGAGGATTTTAAAAATTCCCGATAGATTATCCAACATCTCTTTCTACTGTTCGGATTGTGGTTTTACATACGTGACCGTTACAATAGTCGAAATACCACCGCGTGGTGTAAAAGAAGCAGCTAATGTGATTTCACGTGGTTGAACTTTGCTGATAAAATCATCAAGAATTTTATTTGTCACACTTTCGTAGAAAATTCCTTCATTTCGAAATGTTTGCAAATAGAGTTTGAGACTTTTCAGCTCAATACACCATTTATCAGGAATATATTGAAAAGTCAACGTTCCAAAATCAGGCTGACCTGTTTTGGGGCAAACGGAAGTAAATTCGGGACAAACGATTTCAATAGTATAATCCCTTTGCGGAGCGGGATTGGGAAAAATTTCAAACGTTTCGTTGCTTGGAATCGCCATAAGAAAAGACCTGAAAACCGCATGATTTGGAAATACCGGACCTCGGACTTGAACCGAGATGCCCTTGCGGGCAGTGGATTTTGAATCCACCGCGTCTGCCATTCCGCCAGTCCGGCTAATTGATACATCACTTAATTATTTTACCCGCAGTTTTTCTTTTGTCAACTCCTGTTATAAAATTATTTCGTAACTATTCAGTAGGGGGGCAGGTTTTAGGTTGGAGTATGCCAAAATTGCGTCTGTCCTCACTCGAAACCATGGCTCTACTACGACGTTCCTCAATTTCTCTTGATATAAAAAATGTCAAATTTATAGGTATTTTACGTTGAAAAATGTCAAGGGAAATTGCGTGACTTTGTACTACTGAAGAGTTATACATTCCATGGTAAGAAATTGCACTTTGATTTCTTGCCTATAAGGAGTTCAGCAACGAAGATGATGGTATTTTTTTACTGTGGGAAATATATATTGTGTACGGTTTTAGTGACAAAAACTCTTGCGAACTCTACTCCTCACACTTGAAAATTCGGTTTTTAAGACAATGTTTATCGTTCATCTATCCCCAAAGTCACAATGGTCATTAAACGTCTGTTTTTTAACAAAAACCGAATTTTTAAAGTGTGAAAGGTAGAGTTACCCTGATCCAAATGCAAAGTTGAGTTATGTTTTAGGACTTGTTCAAAAAATGTTTTTGATTATAATACAAATAATGTTGGATGGATGCCCGAGTGGTTTAAGGGACCGGTCTTGAAAACCGGCGACGGGGTAACTCGTCCGTGGGTTCAAATCCCTCTCCATCCGTTTTTTGCATTGTCATCAGTTGTCTTGTTTTGTAATGTATCGCAAAATCAGGCACTTTTGTTTAATGGTTCAAAATTCTGCAATATATTTCCGACGTTTTCAGCCCCCCCCAAAAAAGCACCCCCCATGCAACGGCTTTAGCTCGTGTTTTCCCGATTCAAACGAGGATTGATTCTTAATACTTTTTTCCGAAAAGCCCCCAGCAATTTCAGGAAATCCCTTGTTTTCCGCACTGGTTTTGGCTTTCCGAAAATTTAACGCTTTCGCACGGTGTTCCTCTGTCACTTGCAAATAGCGATTTTCGGTAATTTTTACAGAATAGCCTAACCATTCCGCGACAACATGCGACGGAAACAGCTCATTCAATTCTGTTGACAGAAAAACTAACTGTAATTAAAATGATAATTGTTGTTATCGTTTGTAACATTTCTTTATATTTGAAGGCAAAAATTTTCCATAATTTATTTATTAAAACATTAAGAGGTTGCATTCGTTAATTAGTATCTCTTATTTTCCTGAATATTTATATATTTCGCTAATGATGGATAAATATCGAAGACGACTCGCTAAAACAAGTTTTTCAATTAATAGCTGTGGTGCGGCAAATGATTGTCAAGACTTGAATAAATGTTACGCGAGAAATATATGCAGTAGTAAAAATTTGTGTGACCATAATGTTTGTGACAAAAACAACTTCTGTATAAATATGGTAATGTTTGTATAAGCGATAACATTTGTTCTCAAACCAATACGTGATCTTATTTTGTAAAACTTAATAATTATTTCATTGCCGTTTTGTAAAATTTTAAGAGACGAAAATTTGAATAAGTTGAAACTAGATTCTTCACACTTGAATTTTGAGTTTTTGTGATCAAATATAACGAAAATACAAAAGGAAATGGAATTCATTCGAGACGCTATTTTACGAGATTTCCTTTAAATTCCGCTCTTTTATGTTTTCAGTTGTTTAAAAAATAAAAACTCAAAATTCAATCGTAAATGGTCTATTATCAATAGTACTACTGATGAACTTTAAAACATTACTAAATAGAAAAAATATAATGAAAAACAATAAAATATGGTCTTATGTTGTTATCGGTTTTTTGTTGCTTCTCTTGCCGATTACCTATTTATTGAGAAAAGAATTCCAAAAGCCGTTTCCGCCCGAAAAAACTTGGTTTCACATAGAAAGAGACGCTATTGAGCCGAATATTGAATTTATTCAGAGCCAAGCAAAAACAACTCTTGTTCCAGTACCGGAAGATATTGCATGGCTTTCCGAAGTTGTGGTTTCTTCTGATCAAAAAAGAATTGCTGTTGCCGGAGGTTGGTTTCCTCATCAAAAAATTTATACCGCGTCATTTCCGCCAAAGTCTCCTAAAGATTATTCGCTTCTCATTGACATGCCGGACGCGCATGATATCCTTGCGATGGAGTGGTCGCCTTTTGATGACAAAACTTTAGCGTTCTTTGCTGTAACTGAACAAACAGATGATTTGGTTGCTTCCAATTCGTTTGTTAGCGATAAAAGCCAACAAGTTGTTGATAATAGCGATGACGGTTTTCTCGTCAAAACTCTTTTTATTGCGGATAGAGAAAGTAAGAAAATCAATACGATTTACACTTTCCCTGAAACTCATACTGAACAATTTGTTCAATCCAATTGTGATAAAGG
Organism: Planctomycetaceae bacterium; assembly: GCA_031267635.1. GTDB lineage: Bacteria > Planctomycetota > Planctomycetia > Pirellulales > Thermoguttaceae > WRMR01. The sequence continues at coordinate 17,928 of JAIRYX010000444.1, read as the reverse complement.
TAGGTTTTCATTTTGTTGGTATTCATCCAACGAAATTTTGTGTTTAAAAAGAGACCAAATTTTTTCTATTGATTTACTGTCGAAAAAAATAGAAAAACTAAAAGAGTTTTCAAATGAAAGAGTATTATCAGTGAACTTCTAAAAACCTCTTCCCAATATCAGCAAGTCCTTATTTTTAAGGGTAGAATTTGTTGAATGTGGGGTTTTTAGAAGTTCCCATCAGAGAAAATTGCAATCATTGATGGTGTTATTACAATATTTCAAGCGAAATATTTTTTAACTAAAGAAATTGATTCTCTTTATAAACAAGGAATAAGTAGTCGTGGTTCCGCGACAAATTATTCAAAATACACTTTTGACAGGAATAAGAAAACCATTCAGAAGACTCCTGTTTCCAAAGATATAACAAGTATTGGAGGAAATGTCTTTGGTAAAAATCTCTTCTGCGGTGTCTTCTATGCTGGAACGCAGGGTGGGGAAATTGATATTGTTCGTTGGGATCATGTCCAAAGAACACATATTGTTCAATTAGCTAAAGCTCCTGAAAATACTACTATATACTCCCAAAAATTTATTTTACCGGATGAATCGGCTGTCTTATGTTTAAAACATGACGCAACCACATTGCTTACTCATAACAAAAGATATTCTCCTACTCCGTCAACACAACTATTTACTTTAAATTCTATAGAATTACCTAGTTTTTATTAATGGGAACTTCTAAAAAACCTCTTCCCAATATCAGCAAGTCCTTATTTTTCAATGGTAGAATTTGTTGAAAGTGGGGTTTTTAGAAGTTCCCTAAAAAAAGTATAGAATAACATTACAAATTATCACACATATTTTTATCAGGATAAGCCGTTATTATAACACTAAAACAATTTTTCAGAGACGACTATTTATATTCCGATGAGCGAATACGAAACAGTTTCGGGACGAGCGGATGTTTTCTCACAACGTAGCCCGCATTTTTCGTAACTCAAATACGATTGGGTTTTAGAATTGAAGTATTGCAAAACGGGTTCGTCTGAAACAGCAATCGCGCACAAACGTTCCGAAAGCTTGGAACAATTGAAACAGTACGTTAATTTCTTTCGCTTGAAGGATAGTCGCCATACGAAATCGGCATTGATTGCCTTTGTCGGAAAGAATAATGACGAAATTACATCGCCCTTCCCAACATTTTATATTTTTGAGCAATTTTGCCTGAAAAACTCACTCTATTTCCAGAGTCCCAATTGTTCCTCTTATTTCTCTTGTTTTTCTCACAAAAGCTACTACAATAATACTTGTCGCACTAAAATTTGTACGATAAAAATGCGGGACGACATGAAATCAATGAAGAGCCACAAGCTATGAGTGAAACACTATTTCGAGGGAAACACAAACAACAATATTTAGTGATTGCGGGACAAGTTGCCGCGATCATATTTTTGTTTGCTTGGTTATTATCTCAAATCACTTTTGCGGCGGAATCGGACACGAAATCGGTGGAGGACGCGAAACGCTCGCTCGGAAAATCAATAACGTTTTCAAAACAATTCCCTTGGTATTCCGCCGAGCAGGACGATTCGCAATTCCTACCGTTTCCCAAAGAAAAACCGGAGAAACAATGGGAGTCGTGGAAATGGAGTCCGTGGTGGAATAATTTTTTCGCGTTTTTGGGGAGTTTTGGATACGGAACGCTGATGGTCACTGCAATCATTGTGCTTGCAATCATCTTGCTGTTGGCATGGTATATCGTGCATCGCAACAGTGAATTATTCAAAAAACTTTGGCGGAAAGAAGAGTACAAGGAACGTCAACGGCGCATTGAAACGCTTCCGGAAGAAGCCCGCGACATGTTCGACGATCTTATTGGTGCGGCGCAGCGGGCATTTGAAGCGGGACAATATCGAAATTCGCTGATTTATTATTTTAGTCATCAACTTGTTTGGCTCGACACGCACCAATTGATTCGGATGCACAAGGGAAAAACCAATCACGAATACGCTCGCGAATTGAAAACGGCGAAAGGTGTACTGCCGTATTATGAAGATACAATGGCGTTGTTCGAGTCGGTTTATTATGGCAATCATCCGATAACGCGGTTGATGTTTCTCGGCGTTTGGGAACATCGGCACGACTTTAGCGTTGCCGTCAAAACGGAAAAACAATGTCGCGACGAGAAAAAACAACAAGAAACGCTTGTCGTGTCCGCGCCGTCGTATCGGGACAGTTTGACGTTGAAGCTCGATATGCCGGACGGTTCTGCTATGTCTTCTGCAACAACATCCGCCGGAAATCTTCTGCCGTTGTTGCTCATTGGTTTCGTACTGCTGTTTGGAACGATCGGTTGTCAGCCGGAAGTGGAAACAAGTTATATTCCACCGATTGCTTATGATCAAAGCGTCAACGGCATTGCGGTTTTTTACGATATGACAGCGCAAAACGGTCATACGATACGAAACGGAACGTACCTCAATTCGTATGCGAAAAAGTCCGATGTGTTGATTTGGTTCGCTAGGAGAACAGGATGTCCGGGCGATGAGTCGGTGAAACAGATTGAAGATTGGTTGAACGCCAAACCAAACCGTACGTTTGTTTATGTCGGGCGAGCATTTCAATCGACTTACGATTATTGGGACGATGTGGAGCAAAAAGCTCCGACGCAGGCAGACAAACAAAAAATTGCGTCCAGAAAACTAGAGGCGAAAAACAAATCGCGGGAATTTTTAGATTATCCCGGACGTAAGAAAAAGGAAATCCCGAAAGACGAAAACGCGGAAGAAAATTCAATCGAGGACACAAATGATATAGACAATGCGGAAAATAAAACTCACAACGAAGAAAACGCCGAAGAAGATAACAAGACGCCCGACGATTCCGAAAAAAGCGGCGTAAAAATTGAAGACGATTTGTTTCCTTGGGTGAGTTGGGAGTTTGAACCGAAATGCGACTGGTTTACTATCATACCTCGCAAACAATCTTACACAACAACCGCTATTTCAGGCGATTTAAGTTGGACGGACGGCATTGACGCGACGAAGTTGCATTTGACGTATTTTGAAGATTGGACGTTAGGCGATAACGTCGATCCGGTGTTGACGGTGGATGGACAAACGGCAAAGAATTTCGGCGTCGAACCGGAACAAGTGACAGAACAAGCAACGGTTTCACGGAAAAAAGTAGGAGAAAGTCAAGCAATTTTCGTGAGCAACGGCGGCTTTCTGCTGAATTATCCGCTTGTCAACCACGAACACCGCAAACTTGCCGGACGTTTGATTTCGCAGTTCGGTATCCAAAAGCGGATTTTTGTTTACACCGGTTATCGGGACGTGAACTTTGAAAGAGATGACGATTCCAGCGACGAATCACCGCATGTGCTTCTGACGTTGCTGCATATTTATCCGCTTTCGATAATTTTATGTCATGTGATTGTGCTTTGCGCGGCGTTTTATTTTTACAAATGGCCCATTTTCGGACGCCCGAAAACCCTTCCCGAATTACAAGTTGCCGATTTCGGCAAACACATTGACGCTTACGCCAAACTTCTCGCCGAAGCCAAAGACGATTTTTACATCCTTGATCAACTCGCCGATGCTTACAATATGCAAGAGCAAGAGTTGATGAATAAATTGGAATGAATTGATAAAATTCGTTTGAAGTTGTCAATCCAACATTTCCCGTTTCGTCACTCGCAAAACTTCATCGACCGATGTGTTGCCGCTTAGAACGTTGAGCCAGCCGTCGTTGCGGAGCGTCAACATGCCGTCGGCTTTGGCGGCTTTTTTGATTTGCCAAGAGGTGGCATTTTCTCCGGCAAGTTGACGTACCTTCGACGTTGTTACCATCAATTCATAAATGCCGTTTCGACCGCGATAACCTACCTGGCGGCATTCACGGCAACCGACTGCACGAAATAACCGCCCGCCGCGTTCCGCAAGAGCGTCAAACGGGAAATCTTCCGGCAACTCTTCCAGTAAAGGAATATACACTTCCTTGCAATGCGGACATAATCTCCGCACAAGCCGCTGCGCCATCACCGCCTCGACGCAACTGGAAACCAAAAATGGTTCAACGCCCATATCAATCAATCGCGTGTACGCGCCGGCGGCGTCGTTGGTGTGTAATGTGCTGAACACCAAGTGACCGGTCAACGCTGCTTGCACCGCGTTTTCGGCTGTTTCTAAGTCGCGGATTTCTCCAACAAGACAAATGTCCGGATCATGGCGTAAAATACTTCGAAGCGACGCCGCAAAGGTCAACCCGATTTTTGTATGAACTTGAATTTGACTGATTCCTTCTAACCGATATTCCACCGGGTCTTCGGTGGTGATGATTTTCGTCGAAGCGTCGCGGATTTCAGTCAACGCGCTATAAAGAGTCGTTGTTTTGCCGGAACCAGTGGGACCTGTAACAAGAATAATTCCGTGCGGCAAACGGATTAACTCGGAAAATATCGAGTAAATCGCTTGGTTCATGCCGAGTCCTTGGAGCGAAAACTCCATCGCTTCTTTATCGAGAAGACGCATAACGATTCCTTCGCCGTGAATCATCGGAATGACAGAAACGCGGACGTCAATTTCGCGTCCTTTATATTTGAGCTGGATTCTGCCATCTTGCGGAAGCCGCCGTTCGGCAATATTGAGTTTTGCCATAATTTTTAAACGGCTGATAATCGCGGCTTGAAAACGATGAATTTCCGGCGGAAACGGCTGAATGTGCAACACGCCGTCAATGCGGTAACGAATAACAAGACCGTTTGCCTCAGATTCAATATGAATGTCGCTCGTACGGGCTTCAATGGCTTCAAGAAAAATCTCATTGACAAGCCGAATAACGGACGGCTCCCGCGCCATTTCGGAAAGTTCGGAACCGTCCGTTTCGAGTTCGCCTAACAGTTCGATGTCATGTTCTTTCGACTCTTCTTCTCTTTGAGCGACTAGCCCCTCGATTGTTTCGCTTCCAAGACCGAGATAACGTTTGATGAGCTTGTCGATTTCTCCCTTGAGCGCAAGAACCGGCGTAATTCGCTTGCCGGTGGTAGAGGCGATTTCATCCAACGGATAAAGATTGAGCGGATCGCTGACCGCCACGACCATTGAGCCGTTATGGCTTTCAATCGGAAACAGCCGCTCGCGATGAATAAATCGCGTCGGGAAATTTTTGAGGATTTCAGGATTGATTTCGACTTGTGACAAATCAATATATTCAATTCCAAATTCGTCGCCGAGCGTCAGCAGCACTTTTTCTTCCGATATAATTCCGCGTTCCACTGCCAATTGATCAGGACGCAGTCCGCTGATATTCGGCTGCTGTAGATCAGAAAGCGTTGGTGTGTCGATGAGTCCTTTTTGGACGAGAATTTCCCCTATTTCCATGTTTCGCCTACTTCTCACTAAGTTTTTAACCGCAAATGCATGACTTTATACGAACTATTTTTTTATTATGATGTATAACCTATTTAGCAGCAAATAGGTTATCTTTTCATCATTGGGAACTTCTAAAAACCCCACTTTCAACAAATTCTACCATTAAAAATAAGGACTTGCTGATATTGGGAAGAGGTTTTTAGAAGTTCCCCATTGATTCAGTTTGTTAATATTCGTGCATTCAAGTAATTAAGAATACGTTCTATTATACCCATTATTCCCATGCTCTTACAAATCTAAACCCCGAAAAAACTAAAATTCGCCGTGAAATCTTCTTTGGTTGATACTGCTGAGTATTAAGTCCTCATGTTACGCAGAATCTCAATTCCGTCCGAAAGAGGATTATTCATAGAGCGTCCAATACCAACAGTCGGCTTTCCGACCAACGGTTGACGGGAGTTTTTTTTCTTCCGCTGGCTTCCGGCAACTGCCGGAAACGATTTTCTTGCTTCCGCAAACTTCCGGCAACCGCCGGAAATGATTTTCTTGCTGTAACTATTCAGTCGATTTTAAGCATTTTTACTACGAAACGAGCATCTGTTTGTGTTGCAAACCTCATTTTCACCTCATTTTCTTAACAAAACAACCTCAGTAGCAAAACGGTTTCCTAAAAATCAACCTCATTACCCCATTATTTCTTTTTGGATGAGGTAATGAGGTTGTTTTTTGGGAAGATTCATTGGGCTACTGAGGTTGTTTTGTTAAGAAAATGAGGTGAAAATGAGGTTGAAAAATACGAAATACTCATTCCTCATATCGAAATGATTCCAAATGACTTACATTTCTACTGAATAGTTACTGACTTTGTAGTAGATGTTCCCTGCGAATACCCCGCGGTTTTCACTGGAGATACTAATGCCGGGACTTACAGGATTGTACAGTGTCGCCGAACAGATTGAACGTATAAAGTTAGACCAAAACTATCTCTCATTGTTTCTCTGTGGATTTTTCTTCATCGGATTTTTTGTCTTTTTTATCGTCCGATACACCTTTTTTGTCTCGTTTGATGGTGATTTCTTGGTGGCCGTCTTCTTCTGATTCAATGTGGAATGTTATGCCGTTTTCGAGCGAACTTTCTTTACGAGCGGCGATGTATTCGTCGGTGTTTTTCACTGGCTTGTCGTTCACTTTGGTAATCAACATCCGTTTTTCAATGCCAGCGTTTGCCGCAAGACTTCCGCGAGTGACGTCAATCACAACCACCCCTTCCGAACTTTCATAGCTGTATTGTTCCGAGTTGTTGAGCGTAATCACAAGTAAACCGAGAACGTCGCGGTGAAACGCCGGTTGCTCGCCTAAAATGGAACCGGACGCTAACAACGATTTCGGAAGAATCGCCACTTTAATCGGCAATTTAATAATTTCTTTGTCGCGGTAAACCGTGATTTCATGCTCTTTTTCCAAATCGGAACGCTCGACGGTTGATTGCAATTGCGTCGGCGAATTCACGTTGCGTCCGTCAAACGTAAGAATAATGTCATTCGCTTTGACTCCAGCATCTTTTGCCGGTGTTTTTTCTCGCACGGAATTGACATAAACGCCTTCACGCGGCTTTGTTCCGACCGACGCGGCGCGTTTGGCGTCCACCATTTCAATTCCAACGCCGAGATACGCGCGAGCCACGTTTCCTTTTGTAGCAAGTTGGTCAGCAACCCAATGCGCAGTGTTGGACGCAATCGCAAAACCAACGCCGGAATTACTGCCGGTTTGCGACACGATAGCAGTGTTAATACCCACCACTTCGCCATGCAAATTGAGGAGCGGACCGCCGGAATTTCCCGGATTAATTGCCGCATCGGTTTGCAAAAAGTCGCCGCGTTGTACATCGCCGATTGTCCGCCATCTCGCACTGATAATCCCAACGCTGACTGTCGATTCAAAATTAAACGGATTTCCTACCGCGACAACCCAATCGCCAACGTCAATCGTGTCGCTGTCGGCAAATTTTGCGGACGGCAACGCTTCTTCTGGATTGATTGTCAATAACGCAAGATCAGATTCCTTATCGGTTTTGCGATCAGTGACTTTGTATTCACGTCCGTCGGAAAGGAGAACCCGAATGTCTTTCGCATCTTCGACAACATGATTATTCGTGAGAACTGTTCCTTTTGGATCGATAATAACGCCTGTGCCGAGACCTTCGCTGGGAATCATGCGTCGCCGCGGTGAATTTTCAAGATACGGAAACATCCGATTCATCGGCGAATCGTCTGAGCGAAGCGTCGTTTCGACTTTAACCGTTGCCGGAATCACACGGTTTGCTGCGTCACGGAACGCCTGCGATAAAAGATTTGCCTGCGATACAGCCGCTTCCAATTCCGCACCGCTTGTTGACGTGACTGCTTTGGTGGGAATCACTTGAGGGGCATTTACTGCTTCGGAATCGAGTGGTTGAGCAAAACTTTGCGACTCGCCAAACGCGAACAAAGCTAACCAAACGAATAAAATTGAGGGGACCGTAGATTTCATAAGTAACACCTACTATGCGATGATTGTGAACTGTTGTAAAACGCTGATTACTTCAGCTATAATTTTATTATACTTAATTACAAATAAAAAATCCCCATAGCTCTCTCGAAAAACAAAAATTTTTGCTTAATTTGTTAGATTTTTGTTAAAATGGCGAAAATATCATATTCTGTTATTAACTCATGTCCTCAAAATCCCTCGTGTTTCTCTTGGCAATAAAAAAATATTTTTAAAATTTTCAAATCTCCCATGTTTCCCCTTTAAAGATTCTGAACTTTGGCTTATAATAGTAATCAATTAAAGTTAATTGTATAGATAAAAATTACTGTGATTTTTGCCAATTAATTTCAAACAATCCTCAAATTATGGGAGATTAAAACGTATGACAAACCTTGTTTTAACGACAACAGGTTTATTTTCCTGCCCAGAAATGGGCGTTTCACAAAAACAAAACAGTCCGTATGGGGGGGGGGGGCAGAATATGTAAAATGCAACAACACCCAAAACGGCGAAAACGGTTCGTTTTTTGCCCTTATTGCCCGGCGCATTGTCCATTTTGGCGGCTTTACACTGGTCGAACTTCTTGTTGTGATTGCGATTATCGGCGTGCTAATCGCACTGTTGTTGCCCGCTATTCAGGCGGCAAGAGAGGCGGCACGGAGAATGCAGTGCAGCAACAATCTGAAACAGATCGGGTTGGGCGTTCACAATTTTCACGACACAAGAAAAGGGCTTCCGCCGGCTAGCGTACAAGCTGCCGGAACGCCAACTTTTTTTGCGTTGATTTTCCCCTATATCGAACAACAATCGCTGTTCGATTTGCTCCGTTCCAGCGACCCAAGCAACACATGGAACGTTTACAATAAGGCATGGTGGGATGGATTGAACGCAGATGTTCAAAAATCCTTTGGTTCCGTGTCCATTTATCATTGTCCGACACGACGCGGTAGCGGTTCGGGATTATCAGAAGCGTTAACCGGCTTGACGGACTTCGGAGCCGGCGCCTATTGCGATTATGCGGTTCCGATTTATCTCAAAGATTACGGTAGAAGTCCAAACGGTAACAGTTTCAACGGAGCGTGGTGGGAATACAGTAGCGGTAATGAGAATGATGGCGAAGGATTCCGTCGCCCCAGCAATTACGGCGGACCGTTGCGTGTTTCCTCGCGGACAGCGAACAACGGTTGGCAGCCGCGCGACGATATGAGTTGGTTTGCCGATGGAACAAGTCATCAATTTGTCATCGGCGAAAAACATATTCCGATGAATCGATTAGGAGTTTGCGGTCAAGAGGAACGTAATCGTTCGGACTGTAATTTTATCGCCATCTCCGGCGTAACCCGTCAATCCGTCGCACGCGGTTGGGCAAGAGACAGCGGCGTCATTGCCTTAGCAAGAACACCGCAGGATTATTCGGCAGATAACCAAGGACCAGGACCGAACAATTCGGGCGGAACTTACGCATTCGGCAGCTACCATACCGGCTTATGCCATTTTCTGATTGGCGACGGTTCGGTACAAACGATTCCGGTAACAACGCCGCGCGAGACGCTCAATTGGTTTGTCCGCGTTGACGATGGTCAAGTCGTTGCATTACCGTAACACATTAACATTAAGTTTTATAAGAATGGCAACCCGGAGCGTAAACGATGGGATATTTCCTTGCTTATTATTTCGGGTTGCCATTTTTACCACAAAGTTTTCTATTTAACAATAAAGGATAATCAATGATAAAAAGAACAATTTTTTGCCTCACATTAACCATTTTGTTGATTTTTGTCGGTTGCAACAACGGAAAAGTTGCGCTTTCCGGTAAAGTGACCTTGACTGACGGTACGCCTCTTGGTATTGGCGAAGTCTATTTTCAGACTGCAACATACGAGGCACGCGGAACGCTAAAACCGGATGGTACTTACACTGTTGGTTCGATTTCGGACAAAGATGGATTACCCAAAGGAAAATATAATGTCTATATTTTCGGTGCGCAGAAGCCAAACGGTAAAACAAAAGACGGAATGGATATTATGGTTCCGTTGATTGACGAAAAATATTTATCATCGAAAACATCCGGCGTTACAGTTGATGTTCCCGTTCTCAACGGAAAATTCGATTTCCAAGTGGAACCCTATAAAAGCAAATAAAAGAGTCACGTTCATTTTAGAAATGAATCTTTTATACTCCTCACACTTTAGATTTCGATTGTCATTCTCAAAGGGACATGAGGAACAATTGGAAATTTTGGGACGTGGCAAATGATCAACACGGTCTGAAAAGTCGAAATTTCAAGTGTGAGGAGTATATTTATTCAGTCAGTTGGAACATTTTTAACTCATGTTACGCATGAGGTCTGTGTACGTACTTTCCATTGTAATTGTCCGTATCTTTTTGTAAAATGATCCGTGTATTTTTTGAGAAGGTAACTATTCAATTACCCGAACGGCTTTATTATTGCAGCCCTTATTTATCAAGTTTCCCTTAGTAGCCAACAAAGCCCTCAAAACTCGCCCTTATGCCCTTATTTTTGAGATAATGGATTTTTATCAAAAATTTTGAACGAAAAATAAGGGCTGCAATAATAATATTTTCCGATAAAATAACGGCAACTGAATAGTGACAAAAAATCAACGAACAGTGACTTAATTTTAAAAACTTATGTGCGTAACATATGAGTTTTTAATACGAAATGGGCAATGTTTCGTAGAAATACTGTGCGACCATAGGTGAAAACCTTTCGGCGAAAGGTCGCCTACCTCTTGGGTTTTACCCATCAAGTCGATGATTGGGGAACAGTCCACTGAATAGTTCCAATTTTTTTTTCTTTACGAAGTCGATTGCGTCAAAAAATCACGGATGCGGTCAAATGCGTTTTCGAGAATCGTATTATTTGCCGCAAATGACGCGCGGATGTAACCTTCCGCTCCAAACGACGATCCCATGACGGTTGCTACGTTTTTTTGCGTCAACAGTTCCAGACACCATTGTTCTGATGTATCGATCTTTACGCCGTTGTACTTTCTGCCGAGATAGGATTTGATGTTGAAAAATGCGTAAAACGCGCCGCCCATTTGGGGAAACGTTATGTCGGGAATTTCCGACAATCGGTATTGCACATAATTTCGGCGTTTTTCAAATTCGGCACGCATTTCCGCAACGCAAGTTTGATCGCCGGTTAACGCTTCAATCGCGGCGTATTGGCTGATACTGCACGGGTTAGAAGTTTCCTGACTTTGCAACTCGCCGATTTTTTTCGCTACTTTCAACGGTGAAATCGACCAACCAACCCGCCAGCCGGTCATTGCGTAAGTTTTACTGACGCCGTTGATTAAGATGACTCGCTCCTGTAAATTAGGCAAAAGCGTCGGGAAACTTGCAAATTTACTGCCGGAATAAAACAGTTGGTCATAAATTTCGTCAGACAACACAATCAAATCGTTTTTGACAATGATTTTTGCTAAAGCTTCCAATTCTTCGGGCGAATAAAGGCTACCGGTCGGGTTCGATGGCGAGCAGAGTAAAAACATACGAGTTTGCGGTGTGATAACCGCCGCGAGTTGTTCAGGCGTGATTTTGAAATCATTGGATTCTTCGGTTTGCACAATGATCGGAACGGCGCCGGTTAATTTTACTAATTCGGCATAACTTACCCAATAGGGAGCGGGAATGAGAACTTCATCGCCCGGGTCAAGAGTTGCGGTCAATGAATTATGTAACGCATGTTTCGCGCCGTTAGCAATGACAACTTGCGAAGGAGCGTATTCAATACCGTACAGTTTTTTGTACGATTCCACAATTGCTTTTTTCAATTCAGGAAGACCGCTTGCAATCGTATAATGGGTGTGTCCCGCTTGCATTGCGGCAGTGGCGGCTGCGCAAATATGAATCGGCGTTTTGAAATCCGGTTCGCCGACACTCAAATCATAAACCGTTTTCCCGACAGCTTTTAAATCCTTCGCTTTTGCCGACATCGCAAGTGTGGCGGAAGGTTGTAAACCGTTGACAATTCGGGAAATCTTAATCGGCATGATGATAATTCTCCTGATTTTTGTAATTTTTCACAAATTATTCTTTTTGTTTGATTTGTTTTCAGAAACGCATGGGAACATTTTATTTTTCTTATCCGTAGGAAAGTCAAAATTCAAAACTTGAGTATTTTAACACATTCGCGCAAGTTGAGTAGTGGAAGGAAAGTAATTCTTTCCCGAAAATTTTCCCTTCCCGCTATTATTTCGTGTGTTAAAACACATAAACATCGGGCGATATTTCAAGAAAAATAATCCATTACGCTAATACTGCTTGCGCAGGCGTTCTTTTAGGTGTGGAGTGACTACTACAAAATCACTTAAATCCCTTTTACGCCAACCGGGTCGTTTGTGTTTTCCTTTTTCGGGTGAAAATTCCACAACGTTTTTAGGAGGATCAAACGCATCGCATTTTCATGGGCTTCGCGTTTTGGTTGTAAAAGTCAGTGTAGCGGCGGATTTTCGCCTCAAGTGTCGCGACGGAATCGAAATCGCCATGCCATAAAACGCGGCGGTTCAAGCGGCTGAACAAAATTTCAATCCGGTTCAGCCGCGAACAATGCTCCGGCATATACACGAACCGAATGCGATGCGATTTATCTTCCAAAAAATATTTTCGCGTCGCCATGGATTTCAACACGCCGCTCTTGATTCACAATGTTCGGATTGAGCCAGTACGGGCTTTGATGCGGTTTCAAGTCGTGCGTCTTTTAACAAACTGCTTATTTCACATTTTGGGGAGGGATTGATTTATAAAACTACTGTCACTATTCAGTCGATCCAACCAAATCAATCCGCACAGCAACTAGGTAACTACCGCCAGTTTTACTGAAAATATCACTATTTCAGCCCTTATTGATAAAATCCCATTAGTAGCCCGAATTGCACCAATATTCACCCTTATTCCCTTATGTTTCGTTCCATTGTTTTGATAACAATCCATCATGATCTAAAACATAAGGGCGCGTTTGAGGGGTTTTGTTGGCTACTAAGGGAAAAGTGATAAATAAGGGCTGAAATAGTAAAATTTTTCGGATATACTCCTTGCACTTGAGTTTTCGGCTTTATGAATGGAGATCAAACCGGATTTTACGGAATAACGGTAGCAGTGAAAACCGAAATTTCAAGAGCAAGGAGTATAACCAGTCAATGGAAACATTGTCATTAAGATTGTTACCCAGATACGGATTTATTGGGCTTGATTGACTGAATAGTTACAAACAACTTATTATGATGAGAAGGGTAGCCGAATATTAAAAGAAAATCTGATGTCGTCAGTAAACGAAAAACAAAATGATATAACTACTAAAATGACAATAACTTACGATAGAAATATGTCTAATTCAAAAGGGATTTCCGTTATAAATTTGATAAAGCTTTTTTGACAAACACGCTTTAATAATCTATTTTGCGTCTCTTTTGTCATAGAGGAAAACGAGTATAATATCGTTATACACTCCTCGCTCTATAAATCAAAGGTCGTTTTTAAGACAGTGTTCATCATGCTTCCAAAGTCTTTCTTGTTCTTACGCAAAATCATCAAAACATGCCAATAATCCGTCAACTTCCAATCAGTATGATTAACAAAATCGCGGCGGGCGAGGTGATTGAACGTCCAGCGAGCGTTATTAAGGAACTTGTCGAAAATTCTATTGATGCGGGAGCGACACGGATTGATGTGGCTGTCGATAAAGGCGGAACCGAATTGATTCGGATCGTCGATAACGGTTGCGGAATCGAAGCGGAACAACTTCCGCTTGCGCTTTCAAGTCACGCGACCAGCAAGATATTTGATCCCAACGACCTTTTTCAAATCTGCACATTCGGTTTTCGCGGCGAGGCGATTGCGTCAATTGCCGAGATTAGTCAAATGCTCATCCGTTCCCGAACGCCGGAAAGTCACGAAGGCGCGGAAATCCGTAGCGATGGCGGTGTTGTTAGTTCGGTCAATCCGTGCGGGCATCCGCCGGGCACGTCAATTGAAATCCGCAATTTATTTTTCAACACGCCGGTTCGCCGAAAATATTTACGTTCCAATCAAACGGAGTTGGGACACGTTACCGAGACGTTTTTACGGCTTGTTATTCCGCATCCGAATATTCATTTTACGCTACAGCATAACGACCGAACGATTTACGATCTGCCTCCGAATTCGGACGGAATTGAACGAATTGCGAAACTTTTCGGAAAAGAGATCGCAAGCGATCTGATTACGGTGGAAAGCCGTCGCGGAAATTTTTCCGTATCGGGGTATGTCGCACATCCGAATCACAGCCGAAGCAACAATCGCTTGCAATACTTTTTTTTGAACCACCGGCACATCCGCGACCGCGCGTTACAGCATGCGTTGACGGAAGCGTATCGCGGATTACTGACGGTTGGGCGTTTTCCGATTGCGTTTTTGCATGTGGAAATTCCGCCCGATCAAGTGGATGTGAATGTGCATCCGACGAAAATGGAAGTGCGTTTTCTCGATTCGACAGCGGTTTACGGACATTTTTTGAGTGCAATCCGCGAACGCTTTTTAACCGCTGATCTCGTTTCGCGTCCTCGCGTTGAGCCAGTCGCCCATTCCAATGCTAATGACTCGTCTGTTGCGGAACAATCTTCCGGAACAACCACGCCGCGTTTGCCGTTGCCTTCGACAAATGACGACACGAATAACCAGAACGAATCGCCGTTTGGAAATTATGCCGTATCAAACGCTACAGCCGGTAATCCAACACACGTTGCCGCAACATCGAATAAACAAGCGGATTTCGACAGGAACGATCCGCGATTGGCAATGGCGGAACAAACTGCCGAACAATTACGGCAAGAGATTTTAGGTTGGACAAAAAATATTCATAGTAAAAACTCTCAAGATGATGAAGCGGACGAGGAATGCGGTGATTTGACGGACGAGGAAAATCATGCGGCGCAAAATCATTCCGGTGGAAATTTCCGGTTGAGTAAATACGCCGGAATGAGCGGCGGGACGCGACAAAACGAAGATTCGCCGGAAACGCAAGATTTTCGACGTTCTGATTCACATCAACTGTACGATATCAACAGTGAATTGACGACGGCGGCGCAATCGTACCACGTTCAAAATAATCTACCGCAAAACAATCCGCCGCAAAAATTTCTTGAGCCAAACACCGCACCAGCCGAACAATCGGCAAGCGAACGTTCAAAAGTGATTCAAATTCACAACCGTTATTTAGTCGTTGAAACCGAAGACGGTTTGGCAATTATTGATCAACATGCGGTGCATGAACGAGTGCTTTATGAACGGCTGAAACAACGGATGGCGGAAGGAACGGTGGAGTCGCAAAAATTGCTGTCGCCGATTCCGGTTGATCTTCCGCCGAGCGAAGCGGCATGCGTTCTTGAAAATCGAGAATTATTCGCAAAGCTCGGATTGCCTGTTGATCATTTCGGCGGCAACACAATTTTGATTAACGGTTATCCGGCAGTATTTTCCGAGAGCAGCGATCCTTTGGATTTATTGCAGTCGCTTTTAGAACCATTGATGACAAGCGGCAAAAAGCCGGATCGTAACGATTTACTCGACGAAATGATGCACCAAATGTCGTGCAAAGCGGCAATCAAAGCGGGCGACAAACTTCGCCCCGACGCGATGACCGAATTATTACAGCTCGCCCGCGAAGAAATCCACTCGCATCATTGTCCGCATGGTCGCCCTTCAACGCTCGTGTTCACTTGCCGCGAACTTGATAAAATGTTTAAGCGGTTGTAAGGTGTTGCAATAAATTTTTCCGATAAATTGCTTTTAGCCAAATTCGTGCATTTGCGGCAAAAATATCCTATAAAGAATAAATTTAGAATTTTGAAGTATTTTAAAAGCTGTGGAATCTTAACAGGGGAAATTTATTTTATTTTCCATAACTACCTGTCAAATATGCAATTACTTCAATTTCTTTCCAAAAATTTTTCTGTTTCGCTTTTGGGGGCAATACCATTGTTTGAATTTGGTGTTACAATTAACTTACCGTTTATGTGATTGATTTTTTAATAAAAAATTCATATTTGACCAACGGTTGAATGATGCTTATTTCGTAAATTTGTGATTTTTGATACTTTTGGGGGCTTAACTATTGTTCAAATAGTTTTTGATGATAAAATTATCTAATCTATCGAAAATCGAAATAGTTTATGATTATTTTGAATTTTGAAAGAAAAATAACGTGTTTTGATGTATTTTGCTATTTGTTCGGATTTCACCATTTCGTATTATTTTCGTTGTTTGATATTTGCACAAATACAATTTTTTTGTCATCCAACTAACAATATTTGGGGAGATATATGCTAATGCCAAGAGGTGGTAAGCGAAAAGGCGCAGGGCGCCCGAAAGGAACCGGAAAGTTTGGAGAACCAACAAAAGCTATTCGGCTTCCGGTTTCTATGATTGACCGAATCATGCAATTTATTACGCTGAAAGGTCTCGTTTTACCTTTGTATTCGTCGCAAACATCTGTCACAGATACCGATGCCATTACTGAAACATACGAAACTTATGATTTTATAGAACGTCTGACAAAAAATTCTACTGTGCCGATACTCGTGAACGTTCAGGACGATTTTATGAAAGCGGCCGGTATTATTTCCGACGATATTCTCGTGGCTTACAAAAATGAAGTACCGGCTAACGGAAATATTGTTTTGGCTGTCCTTGACAATAAACTGACCATCAAACGGATTTTGCGTAAAGGCGATAAAATTGAATTGACTACAGAAAATGAGTCCGTTCCGCCTATTGAGTTTAACGGCGAGGAAGCGGAATCACATATCTTGGGCGTTGTGAAATATGTAATTCACGAAATATGATTTTTGAAAACAAATGTTTTTCGCCATGAAAACTCCGAGTCAACTCGGAGTTTTTTGTAGAAAAAGCAGAGAAATGAACAAACTAGCATTGTATTGTAAAGCAATACTTGAGACAATAAAAAGTCACCGTATTATAAAATCGGCAATTAGTAAGATTTACTATCGGCTTCAAAATCGTTTTGCAAATGGCTTTTTATTTTCGGACATTATTGGTTCTACAAACTCTTTTCCTATTGGGAATAAGTGCGGGATGTGCATGTTTCTATGATCGTATTCCTGGAATCGACAACGTTCCTCCGGCGAAAAATCCAATGTACATTGCTTCCAACGACGCTGATATGGTTTGGGATCGTGTCGTCGATGCGGTGGACGATTATTTTGAAATTGAGCGGGAAGAGCCGGTGCGATTATATGGATCAGAAGGAAGAATTGACACGCATCCGCGAATTGCGGCAACGTATTTAGAACCTTGGTTTTCGGATTCGGTGACGGCGGAAGAACGGCTCGAAAGCACATGTCAGACGATTCGGCGGCGTGCGACTGTGCGTGTTGTGCCGGAAAATATCGGTTTTTCCATATTTGTTTCAGTTTACAAAGAGCTGGAAGACATGCAGCGTCCGCTTGGTTCCAATTCAGGAACAGCGAGTTTCACTTATACAAATACCATCAATACCATAAACAATAACATAACAGATGCTCCGGTTTCGAGCGGTTGGATTTCTCAGGGACGCGATCCGGCATTAGAACAACGGATTTTGCTAAAAATTCGTTACAACCTCGAAAACCAACCGATGACCGTTTATTAAACGCAGAATTGTTTTTATTGACTTGATTTGCGGGCGTGGTGGAATTGGCAGACACGCCAGACTTAGGATCTGGTGCTTCACCGCGTGGAGGTTCGAGTCCTCTCGCCCGCATTTTGAGTATTCTGAAATTTAGACGATGGACGTGATACGAATCTTGATCCAAGAAAAATATATGACTATTCAGTCGCCCAAAGCGGAATGATTTGGTTTGGTAAATAGACCTTTTCTCTAACCCATTTTTTTTCCATTTAGTTTGCGAGTGCTGCAATTGTAACGGAAGTTCCCTTTTATGCAGATCGATTTTTCGTTTTGTACTTGAAATAAAGGGTTTTTGCGAAAGGTGTACTCAGTAAATATAAAATATTTTTTGTTTTATTCTATATTTTAGCA